>DAIERN010000146.1 GCA_027346765.1 Chloroflexota bacterium
TTGGTCAGGGCGGTCAGGGCGGCCCTGTCCGCAACAGACGACTGGTTAGCCAGCAGGTTCGCGCGCGCAACAGCAGCCGTCGAAGCTCCCGTTCCCCCATCGGCGACCGTGATGTCCGTTGCCGAAGCGGCGCCCGCAGCGGAGGCAGCCTTGGCGAAGGCGACGGCGATTGTGCCGGTCACCCCACCGCCGCGCAGTGGTGAGACCAGCGGCACTGTCCTGACCACACGCTCCGCATCGTTGGCGGAACCATTGGTGCCGGGACCCACCGGGACCGGCGCGACCGCAGCGTGGCCGTTGCCGGCACCGTTGAAGCGGCCACCGGACCGACGGCCGCGTTCGAGCGCCCCCACCCGCCGCGCAAACTCCGGCGCGCCCATGGCACTGGCTTCCTCCCAGGTCCACACGGCCTCGGCGAGCAGCACCGTCTCCTCACCCTTGTGGTCGACTCGCCCGGCGACGAGCAGGATCGCGTCCTCGGCCCACGTCGCCTCGGTCTGCTCGAACACCTTTGGGAACACGATGACCTCCATCGTGCCCTGCAGATCCTCGAGCGTCGCCACACCCATCGTCGCGCGCGCCTTGGTGATGACTCGCCGAACCTCCGTCACGACACCGCCCACGCAGACGCGCTGCTGGTCGAGCTCCTCGCCCATCTCGCCCGAGTAGGCGTTGACGAACTCACCGATCGTCCCGGCCAGCTCACCCAACGGGTGGTCGGACAGATACAGCCCCAGCAGCTCCTTCTCCCAGCGCAGTCGCTCGCGCGGCGCGGCCTCGGTGATGTTTTCGGGCAATGGCCGTTCCAGTGGGGCGCCCGAATCAGAGGCCATGTCGAACAGCGAGACCTGGCCGGTGAGCCGGTCACGCTGCGCGGCCTGACCAGCGGCCAACGCGTCGTCGAGCGCAAGGAGCAGCTGCGCCGGGTGCCCCAGGGCGTTGAGCGCGCCAACCTTGATGAGCGACTCGAGGACCCGCCGGTTGACCAGGCGCAGGTCGATCCGGTTGCAGAAATCGGCCAGCGACCGGAACTCGCCCCCCTCCGTGCGCGCCGCGACGATCGATTCGATCGCGCCGTGGCCGACGTTCTTGATGGCGAGCATGCCGAAGCGGATCGAATCGCCCTCGACCGAGAAGTCGAGGTTGCTCCTGTGGACGTCAGGTGGGAGGACCGCGATGCCCAGGCGGCGGCACTCGGCGATTGCGGCCGCGACCTTGTCGCCCGTGTCGCGCACCGCGGTCAGAACTGACGTCATGTACTCGACGGTGTAGTTCGCCTTGAGGTACGCCGTCTGGTAGGCGATCAGCCCGTAACAAGTCGCGTGGGCCTTGTTGAAGCCGTACCGCTCGAATGGCTCGAACGCCTTGAAGACCGCGTCGATGATCTGCGGCGGGACGCCACGCTCCGCCGCGCGCTCGACGAACTTCGACTTCTGCGCCTGCAGCACGTCGCGCTTCTTCTTGCGGATCGCGTAGCCCAGGGTGTCCGCCTCCGGCCCGGTGAAGCCGCCCAGCGCGATGGCCGCGGCCATGATGTCTTCCTGGTAGACGAAGATGCCGTACGTCTTCTTGAGGTACGGCTCGAGCAGCGGATGCAGATAGCTGACCTGTTCCTGGCCGTGCTTGCGCCGGATGTACGCCGGGATGTTGTCCATGGGACCCGGGCGGAAGAGGGCGACCATTGCGGCGAGGTCAAGCACAGAGGTAGGTCGGAGCTCTTTGACGTAGCGGCGCATGCCCGGCGACTCAAGCTGGAAGACGCCCGTCGTCTCACCCGAGGCAAGCAGCTCGAAGGTCTTGGCGTCCTCCAGCGGCAGGTTGTCGATGTCGATCTCAATGCCGCGCTCCGCCCGGATGAGGTCCACGGCCTGGCGCAGGATGGTGAGGTTGGCGAGGCCCAGGAAGTCGAACTTCAACAGGCCCAGCGCCTCAACGCCGTGCATCTCGTATTGGGTCATCAAGCCGTCCGAGTTGGTCGCATGCTGGAGCGGCATCAGCTCGGTCAGCGGCTCGCGGCTGATGACGACGCCGGCGGCGTGGGTCGACGCGTTGCGCGCCACACCCTCGAGCTGCTGGGCGAGCTCGAGCAGCCGCTTGACCTTGGGATCCGCATCGCGCATCTCGCGCAGCGGCGGTGAGGTCTCGAGCGCCTCCTCGAGCTTGATGCCGAGCTGGTTGGGCACGGCCTTGGCGATGCGATCCACCTCGCCATAACCCAGGCCCAGCACGCGGCCAACGTCGCGGATCGCCGCGCGGGCGAGCATCGTGCCAAAAGTGATGATCTGGGCGACGTGGTCGCTACCGTATTTCTGCGTGACGTAGCGGATGACCTCGTCGCGCCGGGCGTCCTCGAAGTCGACGTCGATGTCGGGCATGGTCACGCGATCGGGGTTGAGGAAGCGCTCGAACGGCAGCTCGTAGTGGATGGGGTCGACCGGCGTGATGCCCAGCGTGTAGGTCACGATCGAGCCCGGCGCAGAGCCGCGGCAGGTGGTGGCGATGCCCTGCTCGCGCGCGAAGCGCACGAAGTCGGCGACGATCAGGAAGTAGCCGGCGTAGCCCATCGAGATGATCACGCCCAGCTCGTAGTCGAGCCGCTTCTGGAGCGGCTCGGTGATGTCGCCGTAGCGCGCCCTTAGCCCGCGCTCGCACTCGCTCCGCAGCCAGGACTCGACGGTGTGGCCGTCCGGGACGGGAAAGTCGGGCAGGCGAAGCTGGCCAAAGGGCAGCTGCAGGTCGACCATCTCAGCGATGCGCCGGGTGTTGGCCATCGCCTCAGGCTGGTCGCTGAAGAGCGCTGCCATCTCCGCCGCGCTCTTCAGATAGAAGTCGCTCGACTCGAAGCGCATCCGGCCCGGCGTGTCCAGGTTGGCCGCGGTGCCCACACACAGCAGCACGTCGTGGGCGTCGCTCTGCTCGCGCCGGACGTAATGTAGATCGTTGGTCGCCACCAGCGGGATGTCCAGCTGCGGGCTGAGCCTGATGAGCTGCTCGTTCAGCTTGCGCTGCTCGGGCAGTCCGTGATCCTGCAGCTCGAGGAAGAAGTTGCCCTTGCCCAGGATGTCGACGTACGAGCCTGCGATGCGCTTCGCCTCGTCCTGGTCGCCGCTCTCCAGGGCTCGCGCCACTTCACCGTTGAGGCACGCGCTCAGCCCGACCAAACCCTGTGAATGCTTGGCGAGGTACTCGCGATCGATGCGCGGCTTGTAGTAGTAGCCGTCGATGTGCGCGTCGGTCACGATGCGGCATAGGTTCTGGTAGCCGGTCCAGTCCTTCGCCAGGAGGATCAGGTGATAGGGCTGGGCATCGGCCTTGCCCTCGCGATCGGCCATGGAGCGGCGGGCGACGTAGGTCTCGACGCCGATGATGGGCTTTATCTGCGCCGCCTTGCACGCCTGGTAGAACGCGACTGCCCCATAGAGCGCGCCGTGATCGGTGATCGCCAGTGAGTCGAAGCCAAGCGTCTTGGCCTGGTCGACCATCTCGCTGATCCGGCCCAGGCCGTCGAGCAGGCTGAACTCCGAATGGACGTGGAGGTGCGTGAAGGAGTTGTTAGCTACGACCAAGACGGCTCCCCTGCGGCGGTATCCGAAAGGTAAGGTCCACTACTGGACCCGACTACCCGCTTATCCCCGAACTCCATCCACGATCGCGCGACGTTGCTGTGGACTGGACCGCGGCATTGACGCAGTTTAGAACATACGTTTCGTATGCCCGGCGGCGATCCTCAACATGCTGGTAGCTGGTCCTCATCATGTCGGCTTCTGGCTGGATGGCAGCCGGGCTTGCCTCGCCTCAGGCCGCGCAGGGTGAGCGGAGCGGCCTAGAGCCTCTTGGCTCGGTAGAGCTCGCGATCGGCCCGTTCCAGCAGCGCCGCACCGCTCAGGCCGGCCGACGAGCGAGCGGTGCCGATCGACA
>DAIERN010000147.1 GCA_027346765.1 Chloroflexota bacterium
CGGCGGATGCGGCGTGCGCCGGCGCGGTCTGGGCAGCATAACTGGCAGGCGGCAGCGCCAGGACGGCGGCCAGGATCAGCAGAGCACAGGTCGGTTTCATGCGATGTACCGTCGGAGGAGATCGGCGCGCGCGGCCGCGTGCCCGGCAAGGCATTCCAATGGTCGGCGCTGACTCGCGCCGAAGCCGATCACCTCGAAGACATCGCCCGCCAATGCGGCAACTGGCGCGACGTGCTGTTCATGCTCGATCCCGCCGATACCGATCGCCTGCAGCGCGACAGCGTGCTGGGCCCCTTCGCCCCGGGTTCTCCCGACATCGCCGACGTGGCGATGTGGCCCGGCGACGGCCTCGACCTGCAGATGAGCCGCGCCAGCGGGCGGATCATCGAGAGCAACGCCTGACCGCAAGGATCACCGATGGCCCTCAAGCTCAACGACACCTTCAGCGCGATCAACACGCAGAAGACCGCCTCGAACGTGCGCGGCAACGTGCAGGTCCGGCTGGGCGCCGGCACGAGCAACGACACCACCGGCGCCTTCACCGAGACGCAGGTCGGTGTCGTGTCGATCTACGTGCGGTCCGGGTCGAGCAGCCCGGCCGGCGCGGGTTCCTGGATGCCGCTGGTCACGGGCGTCGCCGTGCCCGCCCCGCTGGAGTTCTATTTCACCGACTACATGGATCTTCGCGTCGTGCTCACCGCGCTGACCACCGGCGCGGCGCTGCCGGTGCAGGTTGTCGACGGCAGCGCGGCCTGACGTTATGAGCCGCCGCTCTTTCCACTCCACACCGCTGCGCGCGCGCCTGCAGCCGTCGGCGTGGCCGATTCGCCGTGAGAGTGGCCTCTCGTCTCTGGTCCTCGATTTCGTCGGCGACCGCTATCGCGCCGGCACCGTGGAGCGCACCGACCTGGCGGCGATCGGCATCACGACGACTCGCGCGAGTGCCCTGGGCTACTTCAACCGCATCGGTGTCTTCACGCTCAGCGGCAACGATGAGAGCCCGATCGACCACGATCCCGTGACGCTGCAGCGCAAGGGCCTGCTGCTGGCGCCGGGACGGACCAACGGGTTTCGCAATCCGCGCTTCGAGGGCGCCGTTGTTGGCACGCCGGGCACGTTCCCGACCTACGCCATCGCCTCGTCGCTCGGCACCATCGCGGCGAACATCGTCGCCTTCGGCACCGTCAACGGCATGCCCTATGTGGACGTGCAGTACGTCGGCACGACCAACGCCACCGGCGCGGACCTGTATATCCCCGAGCCGAGCAACGTCATCGCCTCGGCCAACGGTCAGACGTGGACAGCGAGCTTCTACTGCGCCCTGGTCGCCGGCTCGTTCGCAAACGTCAGCAACCTCAACATCGCCCTGCTCAAGTATCCGGGCGGCGCCGTCTTCGGCAGCGCGCCCAACCTGGTGAGCTCCATCGACGGCACCATGCGGCGCTTCACGGGTGCGACCGGGACTATCAACGACGTGAGCAACACGCACGTTCAGCCGCGCATCTCGACGAGCTGGGCCAACGGCGCCGCGATCAACTTCACGCTGCGCTACGCCGGTATTCAGTGCGAGCAGGGCCCCGACGCCTCGCCGCTGATCCTGCCTGCGATGGCCGCGCCGGCGGCGACGACGCGGCCGGCCGCCAGCGTGATCCTGGCCGGCACCCCATGGCTCAATGCCTCCGAAGGTACGATGGTCGTTACGGCGCGCAGCACCGTCAATGGTGGTCTGTCGACTGTGAGGGTTCTCTTCGGCCTAGGGAATACGGGGGTCCCCAGCTTCAACGAGTCGCTGTATCTCGAGCAGAACGCGACGGGGCAGTTGTCCGCCACAGTCGTCTCCGGGGGAGGCGTAGTCTCGCAGGTTTCGGTTTCCGGGCTGACGTTGACTTCGCGCTATCGAACCGCGGTCGCCTGGAAGGCCAACGATTATGGCTTGGTCGTCAACGGAAGCGCTGGCGCTCCCGACACATCTGGCGCCCTCCCGACGGGCATGGATCGCCTAGTGCTGGGCGGTGCGCCGTGGACGCCGACGGACAACAGCTTCAACGGCTGGATCGAGCGCATCGAGTTCCACCCCCGCAGAATGGCGGCGGCCGAGCTGCTGCAGGCCGGCGGCGCGCCGTAACGACGCCCAACCCTCCATCGTGAGTGCACCGCATGGCCACTGATCGTTTGATCCAGTCGCTCGTCATGGAGTCGACGTCGACGGAGGGGCCGGGCACGCTCGATCTCGATGGCGCCGCGACGGGATGGAACCGCTTCCGCATCTTCTTCGACGACGGCGACACGGTCATCTATGTCCGCCGCAACGCGAACGGTTCAAAGCATCAGCTGATCAAGGGCCTGATCAGCTACGACACCGGCGCCGGCGGCCGCGACCAGCTCACCGTCGTCACCGTCCTCAAGAGCACCGATGGCGGCGCGAGCCCGACGGCGATCGACTGGGGCGCTGACGACAACCCGTGTGCGGTGTTCTGCGCCTCGGCGGAAGATCTTCTCGACTCGGCGGTGCGCAGCCACTACGGCGCGGCGCGTCCGTCCTGGCTCAAGAAGGGCCTTTGGGTGGCCGCCGGAGCCGGCGCAACCGCGCGCAAGCTGAACTGGTTCGACGGCACCGATGACATCGAGATCACCACCATCAATGAGACGGCTAACGCCGTCGAATACGCCGACCCGGCGACTCCGCTGGCCGCGGCCAACAAGCAATATGTCGACAAGATCGGCAGCCCCGGCGCGCGTCTGACTGGAACGTCGGCCACGCCCGTCACCGCGGCCGACGTCACCGCCCAGGCGACGATCTACGTCACGCCTTACGCCCACAACCTGACGAAGCTGTGGGACGGCACGCGCGATGTCCTCTATGTGCGCGACGAGCTGGCGTTCGTCCTCTCGGCGACCTACCACCTCTCCGGCGAGAACTTCGACGTCTACGAGTACCTGAGAGCTGGCGCCGTCGTGCTCGGCACAAGCCCGAAGTGGACCAACGATACGACGCTCGCCGATGCCCGCGCGCGCCGGAATGGGCGCATGGTCAACAACGCCAGCATCACGCTGCGCTTCGGCACCGGCGCCGGCGACACGGAGGCCGTCGCCGCCAACCGCGCGAACTATCTCGGCACGATCCGCTGCAGCGCCAACGGCCAGACCGAGGACAGCCTCGTCAAACGCTTCGTCTGGAACGCCTACAATCGCGTGCCGCGGGCGATGCAGGTTCTGGAGGCGACGAACAGCTGGACCTATTCGACGGCCTCGTTCCGGCAGGCCAACAACTCTACGGCCAATCAGCTGGCCCTGGTGCGCGGCCTCGACGAAGACGCCGTCTTTGCGACGGCCCTGTCGCGCTCCACCAATTCCGACGCCAACCCGTACGGGGTCGCGACCAGTATCGGACTGGACTCGACGACGACCATTTCCGGCGTGACTGGAACGGCGCACCCCACGTCTTCCAGCATTGGCAGCTCCGTCGCCGCATACAGCGGATTTCCCGGCCTTGGCTACCACTACCTGGCGTGGCTCGAGTACGGCGCCGGCGCGGCCACACAGACTTGGTACGGCGACAACGGCACCCCAACCGTCGTGCAGACCGGCATGACCGGAATGGTGATGGCATGAGCATCGCGGCAGCACTCGACCAGGCGATCCTCGCGGCCGGCGTGCCGCGCGAGGCATTCGACGGCGTCTCCATCGGCATCGTCGCCAAGGGCGAGGTGCTCGACGGGCCGCGCAGCGTCGTCGTGCGCCAGGCCGGCAACCGGCTGCACGCGCAGAAGGCGCTGCTGCTCGAGATGCTGGCCGGGGAGGGGGCATGACCGGACCGTTCGACCGCGAGGCCGCGATGGCGGGCCTGACCCGCGCGCTGCCGTACATCCGGCTGTACAAGGGGCGCGTGTTCGTGATCAAGCTGGGCGGCGCCG
>DAIERN010000148.1 GCA_027346765.1 Chloroflexota bacterium
GCGATGGCCTCCCAGGTCGTGGCCTCGTAGCGGGGCGGCTCCGGTGTCTGCCCGGGTGCCACCAGCACGAAGCCGCCGGCGGTGTCGCCGGCCACCTCTCCAAGCGCCAGCCCGTGCCCACTGCCCGCGGTAACGCCGCGCCCATCTGGGGCGCCAACGCCCGTTCCGGGCGAAACGCCGATCCCGCACCCGCTCTGCCCTGCCGTTCTGTCGGGCAACCCGGTCGATCTCCTGGCTTGGCTCTTCAACCCGATCTTCCAGACGATGTTCCTGCTGCTGGCGATCTTCTACTCGGTCACTCGCGACATCGGCATTGCGATCATCGTCCTGACGCTGATCATCAAGACCATCCTCATCCCGCTGTTCCGCGCCCAGATCGTGTCGCAGCGGCGGATGCAGATGGTCCAACCCGAGATCCGCGCGATCGGAATCAAGTACAAGGGCAACCGGGCCAAGATCAACGAAGAGCAGATGCGGCTCTACAAGGAGCGCGGCGTCAACCCGGCGTCGGGCTGCCTGCCGTCGTTCCTGCAGCTATTCCTGCTCCTGCCCATCTACTCGGTCATCAACCAGGGCCTGGCGGCGCCCGAAATCAGCTCGGCGCTCCAATTCCTGGGCCAGCCGGTGCTGCATATCGTGTGTCAGGCGCCGGGCACACTCCAGCCGTGCATCGACCCCACGATCCACTGGCTGGGCAACCTCGACGCACACGTGCCCGAGGTCCTGTTCCACATCCCCAACCCCATCTTCACCGACCCCCGGTTCGGGCTCTCCGGGCTGGCGCTCGTTGCCGCAATCCTGCAGCTGATTCAGTCGCGGATGATGACGCCGCGGACGTCGGACCCGCAGACCCAGTCGCAGCAGCGCATCTTCATGATCCTGCCTCTATTCTCACTCTTCTACGGCTGGTTCCTGCCGGCCGGGTTGTTCATCTACTGGATCGTGTTCACGGCGTACTCGATCGTGCAGCAATACCTGATCGTCGGCTGGGGGTCACTCTTCCCCCTGTTCGGCTGGACACCTGGGTTTGCCGTCGATCACCAGCCGCGCTTCCCGGTCACGAGTGGACCCGTTAAGCGTCCCGATGCAGCGGCAGATGGCCGCTCCACACCAGATAGCCGGAGCCCAGAAGACCGGGCTGCCGGCACCATTCGGCCGGACCGCCAGCGCGCGCGGACCAGCCGCCGAGGGAGACGGCGATGAGCGAATACCAGGAGTTCACCGGCAAGACCGTCGAGGAGGCGCTCAAGGCAGCGCGCGACTCGTTCGGCGCCGGCCTCGACGACCTCGATTTCGAGATTCTCACCCCAGGCAGCCGCGGCGTCCTGGGCATGGGCGCTGAGCCCGCGCGGATCATTGCCGCGCCGCGCTCGGCGCTGGGTGGCGCCGCGCCGCGGCGTGAGGCCGCGGCACAGACGCCACTGCCCCCGCCACCGCCGCGCGAATCGTTCGGCGAGCGGAGCGACCGTGGCGACCGACCGCCGCGCCGCGAGGGTGGTTTCAGCCGCGACCGCGCGCCCCGGGCCGACCGACCGCCGCGCCGCGAGGGTGGTTTCAGCCGGGAGCGACCAGCCGCGCCCACAGGTGACGCGCCAGCCGCGGAAGCACGCGGCGGCTATCGAGATCGACCCGCCGGTCGCCGACCGGATCGGCCCGATCGTGGTCCGCGCCGCGAGAGTGGAGCTGGCGGTCGCGAGCGCAGCAGCAGCGTCCTTTCGGAGAGCGAGCAGGAAGAAGTGCGCGCCGGTCGGGCGAGCCTGTCCATCGAGCGCGAGGAGATCCAGGCGGCCGAGGCGAGCCCCGAGGCCCTCGAAGCCGGACGCGCGATCCTCGAGCAGCTGCTCAGCCACATGGGCCTCGCGGTCAAGGTGAGCGTCGAGAGCGGCGACACCTCCAAGCTCGACGTGCGTGGCGACGAGAGCAGCAAGGAAGCGCTGGGCGCGTTGATCGGCCGCAAGGGCGAGCGCCTCTCAGCGTTGCAGCACCTCGTCAACCTGATGCTGTCGCGCCAGCTGGGCGCCTGGACGCGCGTCCTGGTTGACGTCGAGGACTATCGCGGCCGGCGTGAGCGCCAGCTGCGCGAGATCGCGACGCGCGCCGCGGAGAAGGTCACGGAGAGCGGCAAGATGCTCCAGCTGGAGCCCATGCCGGCGCTCGAGCGCCGCTGGATCCACCTCGCACTGCGCGACAACGCTGAGGTCGCGACCCAGTCGATTGGCGAGGAGCCGCACCGGCGCGTCGTGATCCTGCGCCGCCAGACCGGGGCCTGATCAGCACCGTTCAACAGCACAAATAGCCGCCCGGCTGATAGGTCCCAGACCATCGGGCCACCTTCCTGGGGGCCTCACCTTGGTAGGATCTGCATCCATGGCGCGCACCCAGAGTCTTCCGATTGGCGTTACCTCGCACCCACTTGCCGGTGCGCCCGTGCGCCGGATGGGCTTTAGCTTCGGTGTCACGCTGCTCGCAGTTGTCCTCTTCGGCGCGGCATTTGCGGTGGGCTACGCCCGGGTTAACGAGGGCCGGATCATGCCCGGCGTCGACGTTGCTGGCGTGTCGCTGTCTGGGCTTGACCGCGACGCCGCCGCGGCAAAGCTGACCGAAGCCCTGCCCGATCTGGGCGCAGGCAACCTCGTGATCGACATCGGCAGTAGCTCGCAGTCGGTCCCCTACTCCGCTTTTGATCGGCACTACGACGTCGACTACATGCTCGACCAGGCGCTGGGCATCGGCCGCGCGCCCAATTTCATCGAGCAACTCCAGGAACAGATCCATGTCCTGATCAACGGCACGTCGGTCAGCCCCGTGGCGACCTGGGACAGCGACGCTCTGACACACAAGGTCGCGGCCATCGCCACGGCCGCCCAGGTCGCGCCGGTGAGCGCATCGCTGAGCCGCGTCGCGGGGCGCTACGTGGTCAACCCGGCGAGCCCGGGCGTTGCCGTCGATGTCCAGGGCGCCGTCGCGAGTGCCCTCGCGGCGGTCGACAACGTCGCGACATCGGACGCTCACGTCAGCGTCGCGACCACGGTCGTGCCGCCTGCCATTGATACCGCCGTAGCCCAAGACGCGGCCGACACCGCCGAACGGGTCATGGGCAGCGACGTCCAGGCTGCGGCCGGGACCCAGTCGATGACCATCAGCTCAGCGTCGTTGCGCGGCTGGGTCCATCTCGATCCCAAGTCGGACGGTAGCGGCTGGCAGCTCGTCATCGAGCGCGCGCCCATTGCGCAGGCCGTTCATGACTACGGCCTCACGAGCGACATCGCCCCCAAGAACGCGTCCTTTGCCTTCCACGAGGGCGGGATCACGGTTGTGCCCAGCAGCGAGGGCACGGCGACCGACGTCGAGACGACGACCAACAGCATCATGGACGTGCTCCAGCAGCGCGCCGCCGGCCAGGACGCCGGCGCCGCGACACTCACGCTCAACAGCGTCGCGCCCACTTTCGATACCGCCGCCGCGACCGCTCTTGCGCCGCGCGTCAAGCTGCTCGGGGAGTGGACCACCAATTACACGCCCAGCCCGCTCAACGGCAACGGCGTCAACATCCAGATCCCCACGGACATCATCGACGGCTATGTCGTCGAACCGGGCGGACTCTTCGACTACCTGAGCGTGATCGGCCCGATCACCAGCCCGCCGTACACCGCGGGCGCGGCGATCGTGCGCGGCCACACAGTCATGGAGGGCGTGCTGGGCGGCGGCATGTGCTCGTCGTCAACCACGATATTCAATGCGGCCCTGCGCTCGATAGGCAAATCCAAGATTGTAATGTGCCATGGGAAAATCAGGGTCAAGACTTAAGGCAATGTGATATTCTGAGAGAGCATCATCAATGCGGCCTTGCTTGAAGTAAATATTTCCAAGATTCACATGTGTCT
>DAIERN010000149.1 GCA_027346765.1 Chloroflexota bacterium
CGAAACGCCTGCCCCAGCACGTCGGCATCGAATCCGCCGCCGGCGTTGCCGTCGGTGGCGTAGCGGTACAGCGCGGCGGCGTAGATGCCCTGCAGCGCGCTCTGCACCAGCGCCAGCAGGATGAACGCGACGATGGCCACGACGATCGTCAGCGCCACGGTGTCAAACATTCTTTGTGTTGTTCCTTTCTCCGGTAGTGGCTAGGCGCCCGAGGCCGGCTTATCGGCCGGCTCGACCACCAGCGTCAACCCCTCTTGACGCAGGATGTGCACAGGGGTCCCACGGTCCAGCGACCGCTCATCAGATGCGCGTGCAGTCCACTCCTCTCCCCCAGCATAGACCGACCCAATCGGCGTCAGCGGCCGGCGCACTTCGCCAATGGTGTGGGGCGCGAGCCCCGCGCCAATCAGGCCGGGCGCCGTGGTCATCGTGCGCGTCTTCATCGCCGCCCAAACGATCAGGCCCATGAACGCGCCGGTCATGACGACCATGGTGATGATCACCGGCAGCGCGACCTGGACGACAGGACCAGTGGGATCGCCCGGGGTCGTGTAGAGCGCGCCCGCGCCAAGCGCGAACGCGACCAACCCCGCGAGCGTGGGCAGGCCATGGTTGGTCACGTGCACATCGACGATGAAGAGCACGATGCCGATGCCGATCAGCAGCAGCCCGGCGATATTGAGTGGCAGGCTGCCAAAGCCGATGAAGGCAAGCACGATGGCGATGCCGCCCAGCGTGCCAGTGACGAAGTTGGGGTTCTGGAGCTCGAACAGCAGGCCGTAGAAGCCCAGCGTGAACAGGATGAAGGCCACGTTCGGGTCGGACACCAGGTGGAGCAGCCCCTGCAGCGGGTTCATCGACAGGTCGACCAGTCGAGCGTCAAGGAGGTTGAGGACGACCGACTGACCGGCCACTGTGACGGTCCGCCCGTTGGCAAAGGCGACGGCCGCCTCCGGCGTGGCTGCCAGTCCGTCGATGCTGCCTGCGGCGAGCCACTCATCGGCCGTGTACGCCTTCGATTCGGTCACGGTGGTGAGCGCGAAGTCGTAGTTGCGCTGGCGTGAGTCGCTCGTGGCGTGCGTCGCAGCGCGGAGCATCGCCTCCGTGTCCTGGAGGATCTTCTCGCCCAGCGTGCCGCCGATATCGCCGCCGCTGCTGTCGATGGGCGTGGCGGCGCCCATGCGCGCGCCGTCGGCCATCAGCGCGATGTTCGCGGCAAGAGTGATGTAGGTCCCCGCGCTGGCGGCGCGCGCCCCGGCCGGGCCTACCCAGGCGATCACCGGCAGCGGCGCCGACAGCAGCGTCTGGACGATCTGGTGAGTCGCGGTCAGGTCACCGCCTGGGGTGTCAATCTCGATCAGCGCCGCGGCGTAACCGTCAGCGGCGGCGGTGGCGAGCGCGCCATGCAGGTAGCCCGCCAGGACTTGGTCGACGATGCCGTTGGTCGGCAGCACGGCGACGCGCGGCTGGGCGTCCGCGGCGTGGATGGTGCCGGTCAGCAGAAGCGCGGCGGTCAGTGCGAAGAAGGCGCGGCCCAGCCAGCGCAAGCGTGACCGGTGCCGGACGATGTTCATGTTGCCGTAGTGGATTATCGCTCCGCCAGGAAATCGAACAGCAAGGCGCTCCACGTTTCGAGCTTGTCCCGCACCGCGGCGACCGCGTCCATGGCCACGAACTCGCCGCTCAGCTTGTGCGTCTCACGGATTGCCACCGCCCGACCACCCGCATCTGCCGCGTACACCACGCCGAGGTGCACCGCGCCGACCGGGTCCGAGTCGTCGTTGAGGAGCCCGAGCAGGCGGGGCTCCGGCTCGAACGCGGCCGCGATCTCCTCGCGCCACTCGCGCCGGAGTGCATCCTCGATCCCGGCGTCGCCCGGGTTCACGTGGCCGCCCACCCCGATGGTGAACCGGTCGTGCAGGCGGGCGTCGCCCCCCGCACGCGTCCGGCGCATGAGGAACACCCGCTCGCCGTCGCGCAGCACGAGGTAGGGAATGATCTGTTTCTTCGACGGGTCTTCCTCGACCTTGCCGCGCGGCAGGAACTGGCCGCTCCCCTGCACCGCCGCGAGGACGGGCGCGAAAGGTCGCTCGACCACGCCGGTGAAACGGAGCCCGCCCGGGACCTCATCCCGCGGCACGACCAGAACCAGCTCGTCAGGCGTCGCCATGCTGAGACGACTCTAGCGAAGGGCGGAGTGCGAGGGCGTCCGAGGGGTCAAACGCCCTCGCTCCGCAGGTGACGGCTGCTAGGCGGCGGCGGGCTCCTTGCGCTCGATGGGCGTGTATTCGAAGTCCTCGAGAGTGCCGCTGAGGTACTTCTCGTACGCGGCCAGATCGAAGTGGCCGTGGCCCGAAAGTCCGAACAGGATCGTCCGGGGAGTGCCGTCGCGCTTGGCGGCGAGCGCCTCGTCGATCGCGACGCGGACTGCGTGGTTCGACTCGGGCGCAGGCACGATGCCCTCGCTCCGGGCGAACCGGATGCCCGCCTCGAACGTCGGGTTCTGGTGGACGGCACGTGCCTCAACCAGGCCATCGTCGACGAGCTTGCTGACCAACGGCGCCATGCCGTGGTAGCGCAACCCGCCGGCGTGGATGGGCGGGGGCACGAAATCGTGGCCCAGCGTGTGCATCTTGACCAGCGGCGCCATCTTGCCGGTGTCGCCGAAGTCGTACTCATAGCGGCCGCGCGTGAGCGACGGTGCCGCCTCAGGCTCGACCGCGATGACGCGATACGACGCCTCGCCACGCAGCTGCCGCCCGATGAACGGGAAGGCAAGCCCGGCGAAGTTGGAGCCGCCACCCACGCAGCCGATGATCACGTCCGGCTCCTCGCCGGCCATGGCCATCTGCTCGATCGCCTCCTGGCCGATCACCGTCTGGTGCAGCAGCACGAAGTCGAAGACCGAGCCGAGCGAATACTTCGTGCCCGGGTGGGTCACGGTGTCCTCGATCGCCTCACTGATGGCGACGCCCAGCGAGCCTGGGTGGCCGGCGTTGTCGGTCAGCAGCTGCTGGCCGTAGTGCGTGTCCGGGCTGGGACTGGCGACCACCTGCGCGCCGTAGGTCTCCATCAGGATCCGTCGGTACGGCTTCTGGTCGTAGCTCGCGCGGACCATGTAGACCTTGACCTCGATGCCGAACAGGGCGCCGGCAAAAGCGAGTGCGCTGCCCCACTGTCCGGCGCCGGTCTCGGTCGCGAAGCGCGTCACGCCCTCCTGCTTGGCGTAGAACGCCTGCGCAATGGCCGTGTTCGGCTTGTGGCTGCCGGGCGCGCTCACGCCCTCGTACTTGTAGTAGATGTGCGCCGGCGTATCGAGCGCCTTCTCCAGGCGGTGCGCCCGGATGAGCGGCGACGGCCGATACAGCGCGTAGGCATCGCGCACCGGGTCGGGGATCTCGATCTCCCGGTCGGTGCTGACGACCTGCTTGATGAGCTCCATGGGAAAGAGCGGCGCCAGGTCCTGCGGCCCGATCGGCTGACCGGTGCCCGGGTGGAGTGGCGGCGGTGGTGGTTGCGGCAGGTCGGCCGCGATGTTGTAGAAGGCCTTGGGGATCCGGTCTTCACCTAGCTCGAATCGAGTGCGATCCATGGTCGTGGTACCTCCGTCATTCGGTTCGGCCTCGTTCCGGGGCCGAAAAACACGTAACCGGCCTTCGTCCTGCCGGGACGAAAGGCCGGTCCTTCCGCGGTACCACCCGTTTTCGATGACTCAGATGTCACTGAGCCGCCGCACTCGCCTGCCGACTGCCGCTGGATGCCCAGCTGCCGATCGGTGCCGCCCTGATAACGCTGGCGCTCTGCGCCGGAGCCTACTCGCTCGACTCGCCCCCTCCGCCGAGTTGGCAGTCGGGTCGAACTTTCGGTCCGGGGC
>DAIERN010000014.1 GCA_027346765.1 Chloroflexota bacterium
CCCGCTCCCGGACCCCGCGCCGTCGGCCGAGGCCGCCGGCGGACGGCGCGCGAGCAGCGGGGCCCGATCCTCAACCGCGAGCTGTCCTGGGTCGAGTTCAACGCGCGCGTCCTGCACGAGGCCCGCGACGGGCGCAACCCGCTGCTGGAGCGCCTCCGCTTCCTGGCGATCTTCGCCACCAACCTCGATGAGTTCTTCCAGGTGCGCGTCGCCGGGCTGAAGCAGCAGGTCGCCGCCGGCCGATCGACGCCCACGCCGGACGGCATGAGCGCCGCGGAAACTCTCGAGGCGGCGCGAACGCGGCTGCTGCCCATGGTTGCCCGGCACTCAGAGACGTACGGGCGCATACGCGAGGAGCTCGCCGACGAGGGCATCCGCATCGTGACCTACAAGGAGCGCGAGGAGCGCCACCTGGAGCTGCGGTCGCGCTTCTTCGACGAGATCTTCCCCGTGCTGACGCCGCTCGCGGTCGATCCAGGCCACCCGTTCCCGTACATCAGCGACCTGTCGCTGTCGCTCGCCGTGACCGTGCGCGACCCCAACACCGGGGAGCGCCTTTTCGCACGGATCAAGGTGCCGCCCATCCTGCCGCGGCTCATGGAAGTGGGCCAGAACACCTACGTGCTGCTCGAGCAGGTGATTGCCGCCAACCTCGACGCGCTCTTCCCGGGCATGGAGATCGTCGAGCACCACCTCTTCCGGGTGACGCGCAATGCCGACCTGGCGATCGAAGAGGAAGAGGCGCCCGACCTGCTCATGGCCATCGAAGAGGAGCTGCGCAAGCGCCGCTTCGGCAAGGTCGTGCGGCTCGAGATCGAGCGCACCATGCCCCACGCCACGCGCCAGCTGTTGATGCGCGGCCTGGGCATCGAGGCCGCCGACGTGTACGAGATCAGCGGCATGCTCGACCTCTCAGCGCTCAACGAGATCGCCGAGCTCGACGTGGCCGACCTGCGCCTGCCGCCCTGGCAGCCGGTCGTGCCGCCGCGCCTGGTGCCGGCCGATCCAGACGAGGACATCGACGTGTTTGGCGCGATCCGGGCGGGCGACCTGCTGGTCCACCATCCCTACGAGTCGTTCGCCGCGTCGGTCCAGCGCTTCATCGAGCAGGCTGCCGAGGACCCCGACGTCCTGACCATCAAGCAGACGCTCTACCGCACCAGCGGCGATTCGCCCATCGTCCGCGCCCTGATCCAGGCGGCCGAAGCCGGCAAGCAGGTGGTGGTGCTGGTCGAGATCAAGGCACGCTTCGACGAGCAGGCCAACATCGTCTGGGCCCGGGCGCTGGAACGCGCCGGCGCCCACGTGGCCTACGGGCTGGTCGGCCTTAAGACCCACACCAAGGCGGCGCTGGTGGTACGGCGGGAGGGTCGGGGCCTGCGCCGGTACGTTCACATCGGGACCGGCAACTACAACTCCAAGACCGCGCGTCAGTACGTCGACCTGGGCCTCCTCACGGCCGACCCGGAGCTGGGCGCGGACGTCACCGAGCTGTTCAACCTGCTGACCGGCCACTCGCGCCAGACGCGCTACCGCAAGCTCATCGTCGCGCCGTCGGTCCTGCGCGCGCGGCTGACCGAGCTGATCGAAGCCGAGACCGAGCGCCAGCGGACCCACGGCGACGGGCGCATCGTGCTCAAGCTCAACGCGATCGTTGACCCGGCCATGATCGCGACGCTCTACCGGGCGAGCGAGGCGGGCGTGCCGATCGATCTCATCGTGCGCGGCATGTGCTCGGTCCGCCCGGGTGTCGCCGGCTTCTCCGACACGATCCGGGTGCGCTCGATCGTCGGCCCGTTCCTGGAGCACTCGCGCATCTTCGTGTTCGGCCAGGGCGAGCGCGAGCAGTTCTTCATCGGCTCGGCCGACGTCATGGAGCGCAACCTGGACCGGCGCGTCGAGGCGGTGACGCCGGTCGAGGACGCGGAGAGCCGCGCCCGCCTGCGTCGGATCATCGAAGTGATGCTGGCCGACGACCGCCGTGCATGGCAGCTCGACACGAACGATCGCTGGCAGCGCGTGGAGGACGCCGTGCATGCGCCGGGCCATCGCGATTCCTTCGAGACGCTGATGGCGATCGCCCAGTCGTCCGTCGGCCCTGGGTGAGCGAGGAGCTCGAGCTCAAGTTCCTGGTGCAGGACCTCGCCGCGGCGCAGGCGTGGCTGAGCCAGCGATTGGCGGTATCCGGGGTTGGCCCGGCCTGGCGGACGATGCCCATGGTCGACCGATATTTCGACACGGCCGATGGGGCGCTCGGTGCTGCCGGCTACGGCGCCCGCCTGCGCCGGATTGGCCGCCAGACGGTGGTCACGGTGAAGTCCGATCTCGAGGTGCGCGGCGGGCTGCACCGGCGCGAGGAGCTGGAGGCACCGGCCGCTCGTTCGCTCGATGTCGCCAAGTGGCCTGAGAGCGAGGCGCGGACGCGCGTCATCGAGGTGGCGGGCGCGCGGCGGCTGATCGAACGCTTCCGGGTGGAGCAGGAGCGCCGCGAGACCGACGCGCGCGTTGCGGATGCTGTCGTGGTTGTATCGCTCGACGAATGCGCCGTGTTCGCGAACGGCCGCGCGGCGGGGACGGTGACGCAGCTCGAGGTGGAGTTGCGCGGCGGCTCTGAGGCGGCGCTGCGCGGGCTGGGCGAAGAGATCGCGGCGGCGGGCATCGGCGTGCCGGAGGGGCGCTCCAAGATGGTCATAGCCGCCGAGCTGGCTGCGGCCGCGCAACGGGTCGTGCCGGGCGACACGACGGCTACCGCCGGCCGGCTCGTGCTGCGCCGCCAGCTGCTGCGAATGCTCGAGCGCGAGGGAGTGGCGCGGACCGGCGACCCGCTGGCGATCAAGCAGATGCGCGTAGCGACGCGGCGCATGCGTTCCGCGTGGCGCGTCTTTGGCGCTGACTACAGGAAGGCCGCGCGGCGCCGCTACGTCGCCGAGCTGCGCCGCGTCGCCGATGCGCTGGGCGCGGTGCGCGACCTGGACGTGCTGCGCTCCGCGTTGCCCGGCGAAGACGCGTTGACACCCATCGCCAATACGTGGCTGGAGCGCCGCGCCCAGGCGCACGCGCGGCTCGTGGCGCTCCTCGATGACGCGGCCTACGAGACGTTCGTCGACGACTACCTCGACTTCACCGGCGACGCGGATGCGGCCCTGGCGCGCAACGTGGCGGGCAACGTGGCGGCCAACGGGGAGCAGCCGACGCTCGCCCAGGCGGCCCCGGATCGCCTGGCTGCGGCGGCTGACCTGATGCGCCAAGCCGCCGCTGCCGCGCTGCCCGGCGGCGATGACGCCGCGTGGCACGCGCTCCGCCGCGCGGCACGCCGGTTGCGCTACACCGTCGAGTCACTCCGCGAAGGCATCGGCGAAGCCGCCGCGACTGACGCCATCGCCCGGCTGGTTCGCGTCCAGGACGTGCTGGGGGCGATGAACGACGCTGCCGTTGCCGCGCACGAGGTCGAGGCGTGGCTCGCCGCAAACCCCACGGCGCCACCGGAGACGGTGAGTGCCGCCACCGCGTTCGCCGCCGCGCAGCAAGCGGACATCGCGCGGCTGCGCCAATCGTTCGCGGCAATTTGGCAGGGAGCGGCCAACCTGTTTACAGAGCGTTAACAGGGCAGCAACGGGCCGTTGACGGGGTTCGACCACGCTGGGCGAGCAAAACACTGCTCAGTTGGAGGAACCATCGCTTGTTCTCAGGCATCCGCACCCGTTCGGCGCTCTTGGCCGCCGTCGCCCTGATCCTCGCTGCCTGCGCCGGCCCCGCCGCGTCACCGTCGGCCGCGCCCAGCGGTGGTCCAAGTGTCGCTCCGAGCGCCGGCCACAGCGATGCGCCAACCCCAGCGCCCGGCGCCATCCAGATCAACGGCGCCGGCGCGACCTTCCCCTATCCGCTCTACAGCCGTTGGTTCTACGAGTACGCCTTCGTTGACTCGTCGGTCAAGTTCAACTACCAGTCGATCGGCTCCGGTGGCGGAATCAAGCAGATCACCGAAAAGACCGTCGACTTCGGCGCCTCTGACGCCATCCTGAACACCGATCAGCTGGCGGCGGCGCCCGGCCTCCAGATGTTCCCGGCGGTGGCGGGTGCAGTCGTGCCGGTAGTCAACATTGCCGCGCTCGCCCCGGCAGCCGCCGCAGGCGCCACGGCGCCGCCGGTCACGCACCTGACACTCGATCCAGCGACGCTCTCGAAGATCTACATGGGCACGATCACCAAGTGGAACGATCCGGCGATCGTCGCCCTCAACCCCGGCGCTCCGCTACCCGACGAGGACATCATCGTCGTCCACCGCTCGGATGGCTCAGGCACGACCTTCATCTTCACCGACTACCTGTCCACCGTCAGCCCCGACTGGAAGGCCAACGTCGGCAACGCCGCGTCGGTCGAGTGGCCGGTAGGCCTGGGTGGCAAGGGCAACGAGGGCGTGAGCGGCACAGTCGGCCAGAACGAAGGCGCGATCGGCTACGTCGAGCTGGCCTATGCCATCGCCAACAAGATGAACACGGTCAACCTGGTGAACTCCGCCGGCAGCACGGTGAGCGCCACGCTTGACACCACTGAATCCGCCCTGGCCGACTTCGGCGGCGACATGCCCGAAACGCTGGCCCGGTCCGTCGTCAACGCTCCGGGCGCAGGCTCGTGGCCGATTGCCGGCTACACCTACCTGCTGCTGTATATGGACCAGAGCAACTGCCAGATCGCGAGCAAGGTGGTCCAGTTCATCAACTGGGCTCAGACCGACGGCGCCCAGTTCGCCACCGAGCTGAACTACGTCGCGCTACCGGACAACGTCAAGACACAGATGCTGGCCAAGCTCGACCAGATCAAGTGCAACGGCGCTCCGCTCAGCTAGCAGATTCTCCTCTCCTCCTCCTCCTCCCGACACCCTTCCCGGTCCCGCGGGAAGGGTGTCCGGCTATCTTGGAGCCTCAATGACCGCCCGGACGCGCACCACTGACAAGCCGCTCGCGAGCCATCGCGGCCTGCGGGCGCTATGGCAGCACGGCGACGGGCTGTTCCGCCTCGCGCTGATCTGTGGCGGCCTGCTGATCGTCGCGCTCGTGGTGGCGATCGGTAGGGAGTTGTGGCAGACGTCGGGCCTGGCGCGTGACCGCTTTGGGATCGGCTTCCTGACGTCCAGTCGCTGGGACCCGGCGATCGACCAGGAGTTCGGTGCGCTGCCGTACATCCTGGGCACCGTCGTCACCTCTGCGCTCGCGCTGCTGATCGCGGTGCCCATCGGTGTGTTCACCGCCATCTTCCTGGCCGAGCTCGCGCCGCGCTGGGTCGCGGGGCCAATGGGCACGCTGGTCGAGCTGCTGGCCGCGGTGCCCAGCGTGGTCTTTGGCCTGTGGGGCCTCTTCGTCTTCGTGCCGACGCTGGTCAAGCCATTGGGCGTAGGGCTCGAGGACACGCTCGGCTTCATACCGCTCTTCGCCGGACCGGTCTACGGCCCCAGCCGGCTGGCAGCGGGCATGGTTCTCGCGGTCATGATCCTGCCCACGATCACGGCGCTCACCCGCGACGTGCTGCGGGCCGTGCCGAGCGCCCAGCGGGAGGCCGCCCAGGCGTTAGGGGCGACGCGCTGGGAGACCGTGTGGCAGGTGCTCGTGCCGTACGGTCGGTCGGGCATATTTGGCGCAATCGTGCTCGGCCTTGGTCGTGCCTTGGGCGAGACGATCGCGGTAACCATGGTCATCGGCAACAACCTTGACCTGTCGCCATCGCTGCTCCACCCGGGCTACACGATGGCCTCGATCATCGCCAACGAGTTCGCCGAAGCAACCTACGACCTGTACCTGCAGGCGCTGATCGAGATCGGGCTCGTGCTGTTCGTGATGACGCTGCTGATCAACGCGCTGGCCCAACTGCTGTTGTGGCGCGTGCGCGGCCCGCGCGGAGCGCGGACGTGAGCGTCGCCGCCCTCGCCGCGGGCAAGTCCGCGCGGCGGATCGCCCGGCGCCGCCTGACCAACCGGGTGATGCTCGCGCTGTGCGGCGCGGCCGCGCTGCTGGCCGTCACGCCGCTCATCTGGATCGTGGGCTACGTCATCATCCAGGGCGCGCCGGCGATCAACCTCGATTTCCTGACTGCACTCCCGACCCCGGTGGGCATCGAGGGCGGCGGTATCGCCAATGCCATCGTCGGCTCGTTCATGGTCGTGGGCCTGGGCGTCGTGATGGCGGCACCGCTGGGCCTGCTGGGCGGCATGTACGCCGCCGCCCGGCCTGACAGCCGGCTGGGCGTGGCCATCCGCTTCGCGACCGACACCCTGGCCGGCGTGCCCTCGATCGTCATGGGCATCTTCGCGTACACGATCGTCGTCCTGCCGCAGGGCCATTTCTCGGCCTTCGCCGGGGCCGTGGTGCTCGCTTTCATCATGCTACCCATCCTGGTGCGCACGACCGAGGAGATGCTCAAGCTCGTCCCGTCCACGCTACGCGAGGCTTCGCTCGCGCTGGGCGCGCCAGAGTGGCGAACCAGCGTCCGGGTGCTCGTGCCGGCCGCGATCAACGGCATCATCACCGGTGTCATGCTGGCCATTGCCCGCGCTGCCGGGGAAGCCGCGCCAATGCTCTTCACCGCTTTCGGCAACCCATTCATGAGCACCGACTACAACCAGTCGGTGGCGACCCTGCCCCACACCGTCTTCACCTACGCCATCTCACCCTACCCCGATTGGCGAGCCAAGGCGTGGGCAACTGCGCTGGTGCTGATCGTGCTAGTGCTGACGCTCAACGTCGCTGCGCGCCTGCTGACCAGCTGGCGCGCCCGACGACTCGGTACCGTGCGACCATGACCTCGGAGGATCAGATGACCGTGGAAACCCCGCCCAACGCACCGGCCACGGCGCCGACCGGGCCCGTGGCGATCAGCATCCGCACGGACGTCGGGACCGCGCCTGCTGGTGCGTCCGCCACCGCCGCGCGGCCAGTCAAGGTCGCACTGCGCGAGCTGTCGGTCTACTACGGCAGCTTCCGTGCCGTGGGCAACGTGACCCTGGACATCGCCACCCACGGCGTCACGGCGATCATCGGCCCGTCCGGCTCCGGCAAGTCGACGTTGCTGCGCGCCATCAATCGCATGACCGACCTGGTGCCGCATGCGCGGGCCACGGGCGCAATCGAGCTCGACGGTGACAACGTGCTCGAGCCCAGCGTCGATGTCGTCGAGCTGCGGCGCCGGGTGGGCATGGTCTTCCAGCGGCCCAACCCATTTCCCAAGTCGATCTACGACAACGTCGCCTACGGCCCGCGGCTCTACGGCGTGCGCGGCAAGTCGCTCGATGAGGTCGTGGAGTCAACGTTGCGCAGCGCGGCGCTGTGGGACGAGGTCAAGGACAAGCTGCGCCAGTCGGCCATGGCCCTCTCAGGCGGGCAGCAGCAGCGGCTGTGCATCGCCCGGGCAATGGCGGTGGAGCCGGAGGTCATCCTGATGGACGAGCCGGCGTCCGCGCTGGATCCCCGCGCGACACTGCTCATCGAGGAGCTTATGCGCGAGCTCAAGGACCAATACACAATCGTGATCGTGACCCACAACATGCAGCAGGCGGCGCGGGTATCGGACCAGACTGCCTTCCTGAACATGGGTGAAGACCGTGCCGGCTACCTGGTCGAGACCGGTCCCACCACGACGATCTTCACCAATCCGCGCAATAGGCTGACCGAGGATTACGTGTCCGGTCGGTTCGGCTGAGCTCGAGGAGAAGACAGATGGACGAACCTCGCGAAGAAGAGACGAATGCGGCGGCGGGCTTGCCGTCGCGCTACCCGCCCAGCCGCGACACGCTCGACCGCGAGCTGTCTGAGATCAAGGACGAAGTTCTGCGCATGGGCAGCCTGGTCGCTTCGCAGATCGGCGCGGGGATCGAGGCATTGATCGAGCACGACGCTGACAAGGCCACTGCGGCGATCGTGGGCGACGGGCGGATCAATGAGGCGCAGCGCCATGTGGCCACCTTGATCGTCACGGCGATCGCAACGCAGGCGCCCGTCGCGCGCGACCTGCGCTTCCTGCTCGCGCTGGACCATGTGAACTACGAGCTGGAGCGGATGGGCGATCACGCCGCGTCCGTGGCCAAGCAGGCGCGCAAGCTCGCGCCGCAGCCGCCGCTCAAGAAGTACGTCGACCTGCCGCGCATGGCTGAGCTCGCCGCGGAACAGGTGCGCGGCGTGCTGCGCGCCCTGGTGGATCTGGACGTGGATGCGGCGCGCGCGGTCGCGCAGCGCGATGACGAGATGGACGCGCTCTACCACGCGACCTTTGCCGAGGTGCTCGACCTGATGCGCGCCAACCCGGCGAACGTAGAACCCGGCACGCGCATCCTCTTTGCCGCGCACTACCTAGAGCGCATCGGCGACAGGGTCACGAACATCGCCGAAGACGTCGTTTTCCAGGCCACGGGCGATATCGAGGACCTCAACCCCTAGCCATGGCCACGCGTCAGTCCGTGCTCTTCCTGTGCGTCCATAACAGCGCGCGATCGCAGATGGCGGAGGGCCTTTTGCGCGATCGCGCGGGTGATCGGTTCGAGGCGTTCAGCGCCGGCAATGAGGCGACTGAAGTGCGGCCGCTGGCCATCGCGGCGATGGCCGAGCTGGGCATCGACATCAGCGGCCAGCGCAGCAAGACGACGCGCGACCTGGGCGGCGCGCGTTTCGATTACGCCATCGGGGTTTGCCAGGAGGCGACCGAGGCCTGCCCGTATTACGCCAACGCGGAGCACCAGATCCACTGGGGCTTCGACGACCCCGCGGCCGCGACCGGATCAGACGAAGAGCAACTCGCCACGTATCGCCGCGTGCGTGACGAAATCGCCGCCAGCATTGACGAATTCGTGAGCGCCGCGAACCCTTAGCCGGTTTAGTCTGGCGCTGATGGACGGCCGGACGGACGAGACCGACTTTTCGCTCTACCTGCTACGCCATGCCCACGCCGGCAACGCCGCGGCGTGGGCCGGAGATGACGCTGAGCGGCCGCTGAGCGCGCGCGGCAAGGACCAGGCGCAACGGTTGGGCCGGCTCATGGCAGCGCGCGGCGTCGTGCCCGACACGATCGTCAGCAGCCCCAAGGTGCGCGCGCGGCAGACGGCCAACATCGTGGGCGATGCGCTGGGCGTGGGCGTCACCAGCGATGAGCGGCTGGCTGAGATGTTCGACCTGGACGGGCTCGCCGCCGTGATGGCCGGCGTGGGCGGCACGAGCCTGATGATCGTGGGCCATGACCCGGACTTCTCCGAGATCCTGGCGACGCTCGTCGGCGCCGCGGAGATGCCCATGCGCAAGGGCGCCCTGGCGCGCGTCGATCTCGTCCTGCCGCTGGGCCCGGGCTGCGGCATCCTGCGCTACCTGGTGCCACCGGAGCTGCTGCCCGACTCGCCCGACACCTAACTGCCAGGGCCGGGCGACGGCCCAGGGGCTTGTTACATTTCCGCGGCCATGCTCCAGGCCGCACTCGCCGGCGCCGTCGCCGGCTACGCCATCGCCATCCCGGTCGGGGCGATCGCGGTACTCATCATCCACACCTCGCTGACGTCGGGGCTGCGCGCAGGCCTCGCGGCGGGCGCCGGCACCGCTACCGCGGACGGCATCTACGCCACGATCGCGGCCTTTGCCGGGGCGGGCGTGGCCGCGTTCATCGGTCCGATCGTGGCTCCATTGCGGGTGGTCGGAGGCATCGTTCTCGTGCTCATCGGGGTCTACGGCCTGATGACTGCCTGGCAGGGGCGCGACCGCGACACCGGCGCGCACCTGCCCGCGCACCGGGCGCACGGCCGGACCTACGTTGCCGTGCTCGCGCTGACCCTCCTTAACCCCGCGACCGTCATCTACTTCGCCGCGCTCACCGTGGGCCTGCCGTTCCTGGGCGACCTGGGCGACCGGTTGGTGTTCGCCGCCGCGGCCTTCGTAGCGTCGTTGTCGTGGCAA
Source organism: Chloroflexota bacterium (assembly GCA_027346765.1). Next base: position 9,921 of record DAIERN010000014.1, read on the forward strand.
TCGCTGCTCGCCGCGTTCGGCGCAGCACTGGGTCGCGGCGCCGGCCACAGGCTGCGCCTGCCAACAGCGATCCTGGGCAACTTCATCGTCATCGCGCTGGGCCTGCTTGTCCTCGCCGGAACCGGCTAGCGCGGTAGCGCCAGGAAGAGCTGCGCGCCCTTGCCGGGTTCGCTTCGGGCCCACATCCGGCCGCCGTGGCGCTCGGCGATGTGGCGGGCGATGGCCAGGCCCAGACCGGTGCCGCCGCGACCCCGCGACCGGGCGCGATCGCCCTTGTAGAAGCGCTCGAAGATCCGCTCCAGATCGGCGTGGTCGATCCCCTCGCCCTGATCCACGACCTCGATGACGACCTCCGATTCGGCCGGCCGGACATGGACCACCACCTCCCCACCAGCAGGCGAGAAGCGGATGGCGTTGTCGATCACGTTGACCAGGATCTGGCCGATGCGGCCAGCGTCCGCCGGCACCGTGCGCGCCGCGGCATCTGTCGGCGAGTCCGCGCGCAGGCTGACCTGGTGGTGGTCGGCATAGCCGCGCAGCCGCTCGAGCGTCTCGTCAACGACCCGGCCCAGGTCCGTGGGCGCGAGGTGGAGCGGCGTCTCGCCGGCCTCGATGGTCGCGAGATCAAGCAGCTCATCGACCATCTGCACGAGGCGCGACGTCTCGACATCGATCCGGCCCAGCCCGTCGGTGATGCGCTGTGGCAGCTCCGTCCGCTTCGCCTCCAGGTTGAGCGTCTCAGCCAAGAGGCGCACTGTCGTCAGCGGCGTGCGCAGCTCGTGCGACAGGTTGTCGATGAACTCGCTCCGGATGCGGCGCAGCCGCAGCAGCTCTGATACGTCACGCAGCGCCACCACGACACCGTCCGCAGCTGCGGGGACGCACGTCACCTCGAGCGTCGTCGCGGGCGCGCTGGGCAGGACGTATTCGGCGCGGCCGACGCCGCCGTTGCGCGTCAGCGCGATCGTCGTCTCGATCTTGTGATCGACGAAGACCTCGATCGTGCTCCGGCCCGCGAGCGCGCCGGGCCGGGTATGCAACAGCTCGTGCGCCAGGGTGTTGGCCGACACGACGCGGTCAGCCGAATCGACCGTCAGGAGCCCGATGCCCAGCGCATCAGCGAGCGCCGCGGTGGCGGGCCAGTCGGTCACTTGCGCAGCACGTAGCCGACGCCGCGCACGGTCTGGAGCAGCGCCGGGTTGGCCGGGTCCGGCTCGATCTCGCGCCGCAAGAAGTGAATGTGGACATCAACCGTGCGCGTCTCGCCGGCGAAGTCATAGCCCCACACCTCGCTCAGCAGCTGGTCGCGGCTGAACACCTGGCCCGGGTGTCGGAGGAAGAATGCCAGCAGCTCGAACGCCTTGGGCTTGATCGGCCGGACCTCTGTCCCGCGCATTAGTCGGTGCCCGGCCAGATCGACCGTCACCTTGCCCAGGCTGACCTCCTCGGGAGAGTCGGTCGTCCTTTCGTGCCTTCGCAAGAGGCCATTTATGCGGGCGAGCAGCTCGCGCAGCGAGAAGGGCTTGGTGACGTAGTCGTCCGCGCCCAGCTCCAGGCCAACGACCTTGTCGACCTCGCTCGCGCGCGCGGTCAGCATCAGGATGGGCGTGTCCGCCTCGCGCCGGACGATGCGCGTGAACTCGATCCCCGACAGCTCGGGGATCATCAGGTCGAGCAGCACCAGGTCAGGCTTGTCGGCCCGAAAGCGCTCCAGCGCCTGCGCGCCGTCGCTCGCCTGGACTACGAGATACCCCTCCTGCTCGAGCTGGTAAGCCAGCTCGGCGCGCAGCGGCTCCTCGTCCTCGACGACCAGAACGGTGCGCGCCATACCTAAACGGTAGCGCCTGCGCCTACTCGATCTCGCCGCTCTTGACCTTGGCGATCAGCTCCTGGCGCGCCTTGCGCCGGAACTCGATGCCCTGGATCCAGTACTCGGTGAAGCTGGTGCACTCGCCCTTGTCGTTGAACTTGCACAGGTACACGTTGAAGTACTGGTCGCGCAGCGGGCCGCCCGGTCCGTCGAAGTAGTCGCTGTGGCCGTTGGCGACGGAGGTATCGCCGTCGATCGCGACCGGCGCGTACTTCGCGTCGTAAGTCCCTTCTGGATCCTTGTTCTCGAGCCAGTTCGCGACCACCGCAGCGCGTCCCTGCAGGGGCTCATCGTCGGCCGGGTGGTAGCGATACTCGACGTCGTCGGCGAACAGCGCGCCGATCTTCTCTGGGTCGTACGTCTTCCAGGCCTCGACATATCGGTCGAGCCAGTTCTGGAAACCCTGCCGGTCCATTCGGTCACCTCACAGCGTGGCTTAGCGCCGCCCCATGATAACCGGCAGTAGTGCCTTGTGGGGTTACTAGTTTGTTAACTTCGGGAGACCGTGCGACCAGGTAAAGCGCTGATAAGCGTCAAGTAAGGACCACACCTTAGGTTTGAAGCATGCAGGACGCGCGCGTGGGGGCTTCGTTCAAGGCAGTCCGGCAACGGAGAGGATGGCGCCAGATCGACGTGGGCAAACGTGCCCGCGTGCCACCGGGCGTGGTATCGCTGATCGAGCGAGGCCACCTGGACCGCGTTTCCGTTCCAGGCTTTCGTCGCGTCGCTGAGGCGCTGGGCATTCGGGCTGAGATATCCATCTCCCTCCCGCACGGCGAGATCGACCGGCTCCTCAACGCCGGCCACGCGCTCCTGCACGAGGCGCTTGCCACGCACCTGACTCAACTTCCAGGCTGGGTGCACGCACCGGAGGTGTCCTTCGCGGTTTATGGCGAGCGCGGGATCATCGACATCCTGGCCTTCCATCCCGCCACGGGATCACTGCTCGTGATCGAGCTGAAGACGGAGCTGGTGTCGCTGGAAGATCTGCTTGGAACCATGGACGTTCGGATGCGCCACGCTGCAAAGATCGCCGGCGAACGCGGCTGGCATGCCAAGAGCGTGAGCGCATGGGTTGTGTTCGCTGACAGGGCGACGAACCGGCGGCGCGCCGGCCAGCATGGACATGCGCTGCGGGCCGCCTTTCCTGCCGATGGGCGAACGATGCGGCGCTGGCTGCGAGCGCCCACGGGCACCGTCCGCGCACTGTCTTTCTGGGCAGATCGCAGCGTCACGACCGCTAACCAGGTAGTCGCCGGTAAGCGACGCGTACGCTCGCACGACTCCACGGGCAAAGTCGATCAAAACGCGGCGTGACGCTCCAACAGACATGGAATAGCCGTTTCAAGCCGCCTAGCGATCGCCACCCTGCAGATCGAGCGGGAATTGAAGGGTTAGGCCTCCAGCGCGGCGCGGGCGGCGTCCAGTCGCTCCAGCGAGCGCTCGTACCCCAGCGCCACGAGGGTGTCGAAGAGCGGCGGCGTGGCGGTCTTGCCGGTGATCGCGACGCGGATCGCCATGAAGAGATCGCCCACTTTCCAGCCGCGCGCCTCTGCCAGTGCGCGCAACGGCGGTTCTAGCTCGTCGGCCTCGAAGCTCACCGCCCCGACATCGGCGATGACCTGGCGCGTGGCGGTGAGGGCGGTGAGGGTGGTCGCACGATCCCATTTCTTGGGCACGAGCGTGTCAGGTTCGACGCGCAGATCGTCCACGAACACGAAGTCGAGCATGTCGCCCACCCCGGCGAGCGTCGACATGCGCTCGCGCACCATGGGCATCAAGGGGCGAAGATCGTCCGCGGTTGGTGTTCGCACCGCTTCGCCGGACGCTCCCCGGGCAGCCACCGCGGCCGCCAGGAAGGGCAGCGCGCGCTGGGTCAGCTCCTCATCACCCAAGCGGCGGATCCATTGGCCGTTGAGCCACTCAAGCCGCTCCTTGTCGAACACCGCACCGCCCGACTGGACGCGCTCCAGGCTGAACCGCTCCCCAAGCTCGTGGAGCGAGAAGATCTCCTCCTCCGTGCCGCTCGACCAGCCCAGCAGCGACAAGAAATTGACGAACGCCTCCGGGATGTAGCCCTGCGCGCGGTAATCGTCGACGGCGGTCTGCGACTTGCGCTTGCTCATCTTGGTCCGGTCCGGATTGAGGATCAGCGGCAGGTGTGCGAACTGCGGGACGGTCGCGCCCAACGCCCGGAACAGCAGGATGTGCTTGGGCGTGTTGCTCAAATGATCCTCGCCCCGGATCACGTGGGTGATCTCCATCTCGGCGTCGTCGACGCAGACCGTGAAGTGGTACAGCGGGGTGCCGTCCGAGCGGACGATGATCAGGTCGCCGCCCAGCGCGGTGGTGTCGATCTCCACGTGGCCGCGCACGATGTCGTCGAACGCAACGACGCCCTCGCCCACCCGGAAACGGATGACCGGCTTGAGCCCGGCACGAACTTTGTCGGCTTGAGCGGCTGCGCTCAAGCGAGCACACCGGCCCACGTAATGCGGCGGCTGATGCGCCGCTTCCTGCGCCTGGCGATCAGCTTCGAGCTCCTCGCGCGTGCAATAGCAGTGGTAGGCCTTGTCCTGCGCGAGCAACCTGTCCGCCGCGGCCTTGTAGTGCTCGAGCCGCTGCATCTGCCGATAGGGACCGAACGGGCCGCGCGCGGGCTGGCCTGCAACCTCGGGGCCCTCATCCCAGTCGATCCCCAGCCAATGCAGGCCATCGAGGATGTCCTGCTCGTACGCCACGGTCGAGCGCGCGACGTCGGTGTCCTCAAGGCGCAGGATGAACGTGCCGCCCATCTTCTTGGCAAACAGGTAGTTGAACAGTGCCGTCCGGGCGGTGCCGATGTGCAGCGGCCCGGTGGGTGATGGCGCGATGCGACAACGGATCGTCGTCAGGGCTTGTCCTGGTGACGCGCGTCTGGCTTCTGGCGCGCCTCCGCCTCAGCCGCGGCCCGCGCCTTGCCGGCGGTCAGCGGCCGCGCGCCCTGGTGACGGAACACGCCGCGCGACGGCAGGTCCGCGTCGGTCTTGCGGAAGTAGGCGCGCGACGCCATTGACCACGCCGCGCCACTCGAGCGGTTATAGACCTCGAAATCGGGCGCGGCTGGCCGCTCATCGGCCGCGCGCTCATCGACGGGGCGCTCCCCGGCGGCCGCGGCTTGGCCCTGCTTGGGCCGTTTGGCCGCCTTGTGATTGAGCCCCTCCTCCCACCATGGGACCTCGCTTGCGGACCAGGTGTACGAACGGGTCGAGCGCGGCCGCGCTCCGGCAGGTCCGCTCGTGGTCGTCTCCGCTGCGGGCGCCTTTGGTCGGCGGGCTGGCCGCGTGGCGTTGGGCTCAGGGCGCTTAGTCGGGGCCCTGCCCCCAGAAGTCGTAGCTCTGATCGGCCCAGGGGCATGGCGCGCGTCCCATTCACGGCGGAGCAACGCGTCGGACAGGACGCGGTACGCCTCCTGGATCACGAGGAAGCGCTTCTCGTCGCCCTTGGGTGCGTCGGGGTGGAAGCGCTTCGCCAAACGCCGGTGCGCCTTCTTGATGTCCGCGTCACTCGCGCCGCGCGCCACGCCGAGCGCTTGCGGCGAGACGTCGACCGCCGTCACGTTCGCGCGGGGAAGTTCGAGCGCCAGGGTGACCGCGACGCAGCCGCTGCCG
>DAIERN010000150.1 GCA_027346765.1 Chloroflexota bacterium
CAGGGTGTTCGCGCGAAGCCCGGCGTGGCCACCTGCAGCTCGCCGACCTCGATGCACACGGCCACGACGCTCGCGTCTCGCAGACCATTGGCCAGCCGCTGGGCGATCTCGCTCAGGAGGTCGGCCTCGAGCTCCTCGAGCGCGCGACGCGGGGGGCCCGCCTGAGCGATGACGGACTCGCCCTGGTCCCGAGCGCCCGGGCGGCCCTGCTCGCCCTCGACGAGGTCGATGCCGTGCTCGATCAGGTAGGTGTAGAAGTCTTCGACCTGCTCCTTCGTCAGCTCGACGTCCTCGAGCCCCTCCACCTCGTGGTTGAACGCCTCAACCATGAAGTCGAGCAACTCCTTCTGCTCCGGGTGGAAGCACGCAGTGAAGTGGATGGTCGGCTCCTCGATCTGGATGACCTTGGCGCCTTCCGCGGCGAGCTGGCGCAGCTCGCTGTTCATCGCGCTCGCCATGTCCCAGATGAGCTGCTTCTTGTCGTCCTTGGGGTACTCGGCCGTGTGCGAGTCGAGGAAGATCGCCAACACCTGGGAGGAGCACGTCCCGAACTTGACCGGCTTGCCCGCGCGCGCCTGGGCGATGCGCCAGAGCTTGGCGTATTCGAGCGGATTGCGCGGGTTGGCGGCCACCTTGCCCACGACGCGCGGCCAGCGCCACGTTGTCTCGATCTCGTTCATAAGGGTGCCCGGCGGGAAAGCGAGCAGCGAGTCGCGCGACTTCTCGTACTGCAACTCTTCGTGCTCGAGGCCCAGCCAGCGCTGCAGCGGGTAGTGGTGCCACGAGCGGCCGGCGAAGTCCTCGTCGAGGTGGTAGTCGCCGTTGGTCAGGATGTCGAGGCCGGCTCTCGTCTGGTCCGCCAGCACCGCAGCGTGGGCATCGAGGAACTGCTCGCGAAAACGGACATCGAGCAGACCCGTGTCGAGCGGCCGTCCCCACAGGTTCTGGTCGTACCAGCGCGGCCGCGGCCATGACCCAGTGACGGTCGCGGGCAACATGAGGTCTTGTGTGGCGGTGAACAATGGACGACCCTCCTCGTGCCGAGGATAGGCCAGCCGGCACCGTGGCTACAATCCAACGGCGATGACGAGCAGGTTCCGCGGCGGCGAGATCTACGGGATCACCATCCCCACCGTGTTCGACGAGAACAACTCGATCCGTTGCGCCGGTTGCGGCGAGCTCATCACCGGCACGCCCTTCCGGATCACCATCCTCGACATCGTCGCGCCGGAAGCGCCGCCCTCGTGGGCGGTCGGTGCAGCGCTCAACCCGGGCCCGCACCAGTTCCACTCGGAGCCGGGCCACTTCCGGGCTTGGGCACGGAAGCGCGGCTTCCTGTTCTGTCGCCTGTCGGACGTGCGCGAGATCATGCGGCCCGTGCCCATCCCCGGTGACGCGCCGCGGTGGGGGCTATGCGATGGGCTGCATCGTCAATCACACGAGTTCGTACCCGCCTAGCGCCGCACCCACGGCCAACTGACGGCCACATCCAAGAAGGCAGGACACGACCCATGGCCATCCTGGTTCCCGCGCTCACGGCGCTGCTGGCGTTCATCTTTGCCATCGCGCTCATCGATCAATGGCTGGAGCGGCGCCACACTTATCAGCTCGTTTGGGCGATCGGCATGCTGTGCTACGGCGTTGCCGCGGGCGCTGAGGCGATCGCCCAGGCCAGCGGCTGGAACGAGCTGCTGTATCGGATCTGGTTCCTGGTCGGTGGCGTTTGGATCGTCGGCTTCCTTGGGTTGGGCACGGCGTTCCTGCTGGCCAAGACCCGCTTTGGCTACGCGTTCGCGCTGTGCATCTTCCTCGCCGGGTTGTTCACCTTCCTGACGCCGCGCCGCTATCCAACCGAGTTCACCGACGCCGGCAGCCTGCCTGCGCTGTACTTCGTGATCGCCCTCGCTTTTGCGATCGCGATTGCCGTTGAGACCTACTTCCAGAACGAGCGCTGGCCGCGCATCGCGGCTGTGGCAGTCGTGGGGGTCGCCCTGGCTGGGCTGGCGCTGATGCTCATCACGCCCTTGCCCGCGCCGGGCTACAGCGTCGCGCCGGGCAGCAACGTTCCCGACGCCACGCTCTTCCCATCGTCGCTGCGCCTGCTCACGCCCTTCACCAACGTCACCGGCGCGTTCGCGCTCATCCTGGGCGCGCTCTTCTCGACCTACGTCTTCATGCCCAAGCGGCGCGTCCTCGACTACTCGCTCGAACCCGGCCAGAAGGGCGACTCGTTCCTCTTCAACCTGCTCATCTCACCGGTCGCGATCACGGTCAACTTCCTGGCGTCGCTACCCGGCGCGATCCGCGCACTGCTGACGGGCAGGCTCCACAGCCGCGTGCCCGCCACGCTGCTGATTGCCATCGGGGCGTTCGTTCCGACCGTCACCGACAGCCTGTATCGCTTTGGCTCGCCCACGCTCTATGAGCTGGGCCACCTGGTCGGCCTGGTGCTCATCTTCCTTGGCTTCCTGGTCTCGATCGAGGTCTTCCGCGAGATCCGCATTCCGTTCACGAGTCGGATCCTGCGCGGCGCCCGGACCGAGCGCTCGACGGCACCCTGAACCGGCTCCTCCTGGGTGCCGCGCTGGTGGCCAGCTCGGCGGCGATGTTCGGCCTGCTCAGCTACATCACGCGCAGTGCCGACGCAATTGGTTTGAGCGCCATGCCCTACGTCGTCTGGCGCGGCGCCGTGGGCACGATCGCCGTGCTCGCGCTGGGCCAGGTCATCACCGCGCGCCAGACGCGCAGCCGCGGCGTCGCGCCGGCGTGGTTGCCAACCAGTCGTGGCCGCGCCCTGATCGTCGCCTGCGTCCTGGGCGCGATCGTGAACATCGCCATGTTCGAGGCCTTCCTGCACACGACCGTGGCCATCGCGCTGATCTGCTTCTACACCTATCCCGCGCTGGTCACGCTGGGCGCGGTCGCCCTCTACGGGGAGCGGCTCACGCCGGTTCGCGCCGCGGCGCTCACCCTTTCAGGCGTGGGCCTGGCGCTGGTCGTGCTCTCGCCCGTCCTGGGCAGCGGCGCCATCAGCCTCGATCCGCTGGGTCTTGCCCTCGCGGTCACTGCGGCGCTGTGCCAGGCCGGCTTCTTCCTGATCGCCGGGCGCGGCTTCGAGCCCGTGCCCGCCGCTCGAACCGCGACGTACGCGATCGTGGCCGCAGGGCTCATGGCGCTGGTCCTGACGATCATCGGCGGGGACCTCGCGGGTCTGGCGCTGCCGCTTCACGCACCGGAAGCGTGGTCCTGGATTTTGGCTGGCGGCATCGTCGGTGCCGCGATCCCGACGACCGCGTTGCTGGTGGGCATCGGCATCATCGGTCCCAGTCGGGCGGCAATCCTCATGACCATCGAGCCGCTTGTGGGCGTGAGCATCGCGGCGATCCTGCTTGGAGAGCGGCCGACGCTCATCCAGATCGTCGGTGGCGCGGCGGTGCTGGTGGCGGTGGTCGTCCTCCAGCTGGTGCCCACGCGGGTGCCGCCGGAGCCGGAGTTCGGCCCGCTGGTCTAGATTCCCCCGGCACCAGTACATCGAGGTTCGCTCTTGCGCGTCAGAAAAGCAGTCTTCCCGGCCGCCGGTTGGGGCACACGGTTCCTGCCAGCCACCAAGGCGCAGCCCAAGGAAATGCTGCCGCTCGTGGACAAGCCGGTCATCCAGTACGGCGTCGAAGAAGCGGTGGCGGCGGGCATCGAGCAGGTGATCATCGTCACCAGCAGCCAGAAGCGCGCCATCGAGGACCATTTCGACCACTCGTACGAGCTCGAGCACCTGCTCGAGGAAAAGGGCGACATCGACATGCTCCGGCGCGTGCGCCAGATCGGTGACATGGCGCAGATCAGCTACGTGCGCCAGAAGGAGCAGCTGGGCCT
>DAIERN010000151.1 GCA_027346765.1 Chloroflexota bacterium
ACGTCTTTGGGCCGGTGGCCGGTTTCACCGCCGGCATGGTCGGCAAGCTAGTCGCCAACGACATCCCTGGCACGATCCTGCTGAATATCAACGCACCCAACCTGCCGCTGGAGCTGCTCAACGGCGCGGAAGTGACGCGCCTGGGCAAGCGCATCTACCAGGACGAGCTCATTGCCCGCATCGACCCGCGTGGCACGCCCTATTACTGGATCGGCGGCCCGCCACCAACCGGACTGGCCGACCCGGGCACCGACTTCGACGCGGTGGTCAACAAGCGCATCGCTGTCACGCCCATCCAGCTCGATCTGACCGCGCGGCGCCTGCTCAAGCGGCTGCACTCGTGGTCGTGGGACCTGGCGACAAGCGCGCCGCGCGGCGACGACGCGCACCACAACAAGGGCTAGGCGGGCTCGTGGCCCGCGGCGATCGCTGCGCAGCCGGATGCGCTGGTTCCGACTGGGAGTCGGAACTGGGCCGGGTTGCCACCAGAGAGAGCGGCGAGGTGGCCCCTCGACCGCTCTGTCCGTGCTGACGTCCGCGCCAGGGTCGGAAACTGACGCAAAGTCGGCCTGAGGGTGGCGCGAATCGCTCGAAACGCGGCCGAGCTCACGTGCCAGGCGCGGAATTTCGCCTGGGCGGAGTCAGACGGCGTCTGGTGCGAGCACCTTGGAGCGGTCCGTGCTTACGGGGCGCGATGCACTCCCGCCGGAGGTGGCAAGCACAGCCTCAAGCCGGGCGAGGTAAGGCCGTGCGCCCAGCCGGCTGAAGATCTCGCGCGTCGAGCGGATGACGGCCTGGATCTCCGGATCGGATGGATCGAGCACGATGGCCATGTCCAGGCCGGTGAGCGCCTCTTCCCAGGTGACCTTCAGGTCGCGCCAGGTCTGGAGGGCGTCCTTGTAGAGCGCCAGGGCTTCGCGCAAGCGACCCTCGAGCGCGGCGATGGCGGCTTGCAGGTTGGCGCGGCGTGCCTCCACGACCGGACCGTGGACTCCCGTGGCGTCAAGGTCGGCACTGTACTTCCGAACGGCCGCAAGATCACCTGCCCACAACGCCGGACGGGCAGCCTGGTAGTAGGAGGCGGGCGCCTGGCTCGTCCACTCCTTGCCGATGGACAGCCAATGACGTTGTGCGTCATCGAGACGGCCCTGCGCCTGGGCGTGGTTGGCATGCGTGTCGTGGGGGGCGGTCAGCACGTGCGGGTCGTTGACGCGTGTCGCCAGGTCGTCCAGCTCCGCCAGCGCGTCAGCGATCGCTTCGCCGCGGTTGGCGCGAATGATCAGCGCGTTGCTCATGATCCAGATCCGGCCGGTCACGTGCAGGTCCTGCGCCAGGATGGAGTCCATCTCAGCCAGGCCGCGATCCCATTCACCGACCAGGAAGCTCGTGTAGCCCACGTTGTTGACGAACTCGCGTTCCAGGTTGCGGTGGCCCACGCGCCGCGCCAGTGCAAGCCCGTCAAGGAAGCACCTGTAGGCCTCGTCGTTATCCACCTCCCCCAGGTAGTAGCCACGCACCGTGAGTGCCGCCAGGACGACGTCTGTGAAGCCGTTATCGCGCGCAATGCCCTCCGCCGCCTTCAGCAGCGCAATGGCTTCGCGCAGGCGGCCCAGCGCACCTAGCGCCGCTGCCTTGTTGATCAGCGCCCGAGCGAGCAGCTTGGGATGGTTGCCATGCTCCGCGACGGTGAGCACCTCTTCGATTGTCGCGAGCGCCTTGGTCTCCGTGCCGGAGCGCTCGAACTGGATCAATGCCCGAGTGAGGCTCAGCTTCAAGCCGGCCAGCACGACCGGCTCGTCGAGATCCGCGAACTCGACCACGGCATTCTCGAGAAAGTCGCGTGCGTCCCTGTCGTGGCGCGCCTCGAGCATGCTCCAACCCAACTGCGCTGACGCGCGCGCGACGCCCACCCGATCGCCGGACTCCTTGTGAGCAGCCAGTGCCTGGCGGGCCAGATCGATGGCCAGATCGTGCTTCGAGGCGATGGTCGCGAATTCCGTTGCCCGCTCGAGGATCTCCGCCCGGTCAGTCGGCTGGAAGGTCACCTTGAGCGCCTGCTGCAGGAACGTCACGGCCTGGTCGTAGCCGCCCAGGGACGCCGCCCGTTCGGCCGCGGCCTTCAGCGCGACGCGTGCCTGGGCGGCGAGAGCGTCCTGCTCTGCGCCCTCGGCCGCGTTCTCATATGCCGCGAGGTAATGGCCCGCCAGGGCGCTCGCCAGCTCATCGCTGCCGAGCTGCTCGAAGAAGCGCGCGGCCGCCAGGTGGCGCGCCTTGCGATCCTTCCTGGCGAGCGTGTTGTAGGCGACCTCGCGGATGAGCGCCTGGACGAACACGTATTGGCCAACCTCGGCTGAGCGCGCGTCCACCTGGCGCGTCAGCAGCTCGCGCCGGACAAGGCCCGTCAAACGCCGCGTCAGCTCGTCACCTTCGATGCCGGCAATTGCGCCCAGCGCCGGGGCCGTGAATGACTGGCCCAGGATCGCCGCGTCCTGCACGAGCGTCCGGTCGGCCGGCTCGAGCGCATCAAGGCGCGACGAGATCAGTGCCGTCAATGTCTCCGGCACGGCCAGCGTCGTCAGGTCGCCCACCGGCACGTAGACGCCGTTCTCCAGCTTGAGCCGGCCGTCGGCAACAAGCGAGCGGACGGTCTCGACCGCGTACAGCGGGATGCCGTCGGCCCGGCCAACGATGGTTCCGACCGCCTGTTCGGGCAGGCCCGGCACGAGCCCCGCGAGCAGGTCGCGCATCTCTTTCTCGCCCAGCGGCTCCAGGTACTGCGAAGTGAAGTTGCGCTTGCCGGCACCCCAGTCAGCGCGCCGCTCCAGCAGGTCGGGTCGGGACAGGGTGATGATGTAGATCGGCAGCCCGCGGCTCCAATCGAGCATGTGCTCGATGAAGTCGAGCAGGCCCGAGTCGGCGTGATGCAGGTCCTCGAAGACGAGGGTCACGGTGCCAACCTGGGCGATGCGCTCGAAGAACGTTCGCCACGCGCCAAAGAGCTGCTCGGCCGCCATGCCCGACTCGACGCCCAGCAGAGTCAGCAGCGCCTTCTCGATCCAGTCGACCTCCTCGGGGTCGGTCACCCATTGGCGCACGGTTTCGGCGACCTTGGTGCGCGTCGTCTGCTCGTCGTCGCCCTCCGTCAGGCCGCAACGGCCGCGGATTATCTCGCCCAGCGCCCAGAAGGTGATGCCCTCGCCGTAAGCAGGCGAGCGGCCATCGTGCCAGTAGGTCGTCTCGACGAGGCCGTCGACGTACTTCAGGAACTCCCACGCGAGGCGGCTCTTGCCGATGCCGGCGGGACCCATGAGCGACACCAGCCGGATGCGCTTCTCGCGACCGGTGGCGTGGAAGAGGTCCTTGAGCAGCCGCAGCTCATCCGCCCGACCGACAAACGGGGCCTCCAGCGCATCGGAGCGATTGCGCCCGCCGCGCTCGGCCACGACGCGCGCCGCGCGCCAGGCCGCGACGGGGGCCTGCTTGCCCTTCAACAGCTGCTCGCCAGCTTCCTCGAAGATGACGGCGCCGCTCGTCGCGCGCATCGTTGCCTCGCCCACGAGCACGGTGCCCGGCGGCGCAACGGACTGCAGCCGCGCGGCGGTGTTGACGAGATCGCCCGCGACCATGCCCTGGTTGGTGGCGCCCAGCGTGACCGCGGCCTCACCCGTGAGCACGCCCGTGCGCGCCTGGACACCCGGGCCCAGCGCCGGAACGGCCGCGACCAGCTCCAGCGCCGCGCGGACGGCGCGTTCCGCGTCATCCTCGAACGCGACCGGCGCGCCCCACACCGCCATCACCGCGTCGCCGATGAACTTTTCTACCGTGCCGCCGTAGCGGCCGATGATGTCGGTGCACATGTCGAAGTAGCG
>DAIERN010000152.1 GCA_027346765.1 Chloroflexota bacterium
CGGACTGGACCACGAGATAGGCGGCGAGCAGCACGAACGCGACGGCGATGAGCCGCAGCGCCCGCCGCTGCCGGTCGGCCCCGACCCCGGACAGCTCCCAGAGCACGACCGTGCTCGAGCTGGCGCAGCTGATCTGGCACAAGATCAACGGTGATCGGCCGCTGCGCATCGTCAACGACGAGCCCTTCGAGCACGATGTCCAGAAGCGCGTACCTGACGTCCAGAAGGCAAAGCGCGTCCTTGGCTTCGAGGCCAGCACGACGCTCGACGAGATGCTCGACGAGGTGATCCCGTGGATCCGCGCCGAGCTTGGCGAAGGGCGCATCTAGACATCGACCACGACGCCCTCTACCGGCACCGGTTCGGCCCGGAGGTGGCGGCGGGCCGATCGGCCATGTGGCGCGAGATCGGACGCCACCTTCAGCGCTACATCCCGGCCAACGCGGCGGTGCTCGACCTGGCCGCCGGAAGTGGCAACTTCATCGCCAACATCAGCGCTGCCGAGCGCTGGGCGAGCGACCTGCGCGACACGTCCGCGGAGATGCCGCCCGATGTCAGGTTCGTCTGCGCCGACGGCCTGGCGCTGCGCGACCACGCCCCGCTGGGCCATTTCGACCGCGTCTTCATGAGCAACTACCTGGAGCATCTGCGCTCGCCCGAAGCCGTGGTGGAGCAGCTGGCCGTGGTGCGCGACCTGCTCAAGGTGGGCGGCCAGGTCATCATCCTCCAGCCGAACATCCGCCTCACCGGCGGTCGCTACTGGGACTTCATCGACCACCACACCCCGCTGACCGAGCGCAGCCTGGAGGAGGCGGCGCTCACCTGTGGCCTGGAGCCGGTCAAGTCGATCGTCCGCTTCCTGCCGTATACGACCAAGAGCCGGCTGCCCCAGGCAGCGTGGCTGGTGCGGCTCTACCTCATGTTTCCGCCGGCATGGTGGATCATGGGCAAGCAGACGCTCTTCATCGCCCAGCGAATGAGATGACCGCTTCGCCCGATCTCCCCACCGCACCGGAGCTGACGATCGTCATCCCGGTCTACAACGAGCCCGACAACATCGGCCCGACGCTGCACCGCCTGGCCGCGGCAGTCCACGTTCCGGCGGAAACCCTGGTCGTGTACGACTTCGACGCCGACACCACCGTGCCAGTGGCGCGCGCCATGCAGGCGGAGCTGTCCGGGGTGCGGCTGCTGCGCAACGACCTGGGCCGGGGCGTGCTCAACGCGATGAAGGCGGGTATCGCCGCGGCCGCCGGCGAGTTCGTGCTGATCACCATGGCCGATGGGTCGGACGAGGTGGAGCTGGTCGACCGGATGGTGGAGCTGGGCCGCGGCGGCGCGGACGTGGTCGCGGCGAGTCGTTACATGAAGGGCGGCCACCAGGAGGGTGGGCCGCTGCTCAAGCGGACGCTTAGCCGCCTTGCCGGGCTCTCGCTGCACTGGGTCGGGCGACTGCCCATCCATGACGCCACCAACAACTTCAAGCTGTACCGGCGCTCGTTTCTGAACGCGGTCACGATCGAGTCCAGAGGCGGCTTCGAGCTGGCGATCGAGCTGAGCGTCAAGGCCGACCTCGCCGGCCGGAAGCTGGCCGAGCTGCCCACCACGTGGTGCGACCGGACCGCCGGCCAGAGCCGCTTCAAGCTGCGCGCCTGGCTGCCGCTCTACCTGCGCTGGTACCTGACGCTGTTCCGCGGCCGCTTGCGCCGGCCGGGGCGGCAGCGGAGCGCGGCGTGACCGCCGACCAGACGCTCGTCGCCCAGCCTTCGCTGCGCGACCAGGCGCGTGCGGCCCAGACCTCGTTGCGCGGCTGGCTGTCGCGCTGGTGGGTCCGCTGGGTGCTGTTCCTGGCGGTCGTCGCGGGCGTGATCTGGTTCCACCTGCCGTCGCTCAACCAGCCGCTGCTCGAGCTGCATTCGTTCCGCCAGACCCAGACCGCCTGGACGGCGCTCGTCTTCCACCAGCAGGGGATCGACCTCTTCCACCCCATCGTGCCGGTCTTCGGGCCGCCGTGGTACGTGCCGTTCGAGTTCCCGCTGTTCCAGGCGCTCGGCGCGCTGGTCATGGATGCCGGCGTGGCGCCCGACCTGGCGATGCGCAGCCTGGGCCTGGCGAGCTTCATCCTTGCGATGTTCATCCTGTGGCGGTTGGTCGCGCGGCTGGCGGGCGAGGCGGCCGGGCTGGTCGCCGTGCTCGCGCTTGCGGTCTGCGGCCTGGGCCTGCTCTGGGCGCGCTCGTCGATGATCGAGTACTTCGTGGTCAGCGCGTCACTGGCGATGCTGTACGGCGCGCTGCGTTGGCACGAGTCGACGCACTGGGCATGGTGGGGCCTGGCGCTGGCAGCGGGCGTGGTGGCGATGCTCGTCAAGCCCACGACCGCGGTGATGTACCTGCCGGCGGTGCTGGCGCTGGGCGCGATGGGCTGGCGGGCGGGGCCCGCCCGGCCGTTGAGTAAGCCGCTGCTGTACGGCGCAGCGTTGCTGGCGCTGCTCGCGGTACCGCTGCTGTTCGGCGGGCTGTGGACCATCTACGCCGACAAGATCAAGGGCGCTTCGCAATTCACCGCCGACCAGACCAGCGCCGCGCTGAGCACCTGGAACTTCGGCACGATCGCGCAGCGCCTGAACCCGGACACCTGGAAGCTCATCGGCGGGCGCGTCGACGAGCTCGTGCTGGGCGGCGCGACGGTCATCTGGATACCGCTCGGCTTCATCGCCAGCCTGTGGCTGAAGCGCCGGCTGTTCACCGTCGCCTGGCTCGCGGGCGGGTTCGTCGGCCCGCTCCTGTTCGTGAACCTGTACTGGATTCACGACTACTACCTCATCGCGCTCACCCCAATGGCCGCGGCGGCGGTCGGTATCGGCTTCGTCTGGACGTTCCGCAAGTGGAAGTGGGTTCTGCCGCCAATCCTTGGCGCGGTGCTCCTGGTCGCCTGGGTGGCCACGGTCCAGCGCGCGACGCACTACTGGTCGATCCAGTTCTGGGACACCCACGGTGGCGAGCATCACCTGGAGGCCGCCCAATACATCGACGCGCGCAGCAACAGCGGCGATCTCATCGTGATGGTGGGCCGCGGCTGGAACCCGGCGACGTTCTACTACGCCCAGCGCTGGGGGCTGATGCTCGAGGGCGATGAGCAGCAACAGCTCCAGCGCGCCCTGGGCCCGCTCCTGCCGGAGCTCCGGGCCACCGGCTACACCCGGTTGTTCGACTGCCCCTCCTACAAGGACTGCAGCGCGACTTACGACCTCACGACGGACCCGCCCAGGCTGATGCCCTAGGCGCAGGCCGACCCAGCGGGCCCGACCTACAGCAGCTCGCGCTCTTCCAGGAAGTCCAACACCTGCTGCGCGTTCTGGGCCACCGACCGGCGAACAGTCTCGAGCCGGAGCTCAGGGGTCAGCGGCGGCTCGTACGGATCGGACAGGCCGGTCATCTGCGCCGTGCCCGCCGCGTACAGGCCCTTGACGTCGCGCGCCACGACCTCTTCGAGCGGCGTATCGACGTGGATCTCGATGAACTCGCCCTCCGCCATCAGCGCGCGGGCCATCTGGCGCTCGGCGCGGAAGGGCGAGATGAACGAGACAAGTACGATGAGGCCCGCATCGGTCATCAGGCGCGCAACATTGGCGACGCGGCGGATGTTCTCAACGCGGTCGGCGTCGGTAAAGCCGAGGTCGCGATTGAGGCCGTGGCGGACGTTGTCGCCGTCGAGGATGAACGTGTGGCGGCCCATGCCGAAGAGGCGCTTC
>DAIERN010000153.1 GCA_027346765.1 Chloroflexota bacterium
CAACGTCGAGCTGCGCCGGCATTTCGACCTCTACGCCAACGTGCGCCCGGCGATCAGCTTTCCCGGCACCAGGGCGCGCTACGAGCACATCGACATTCTCATCGTGCGCGAGAACACCGAGGGTGCCTACCTGTCCGAAGGCCAGACCGTCTCGGCCGATGGGGAGACGGCGGAGTCGATCATCCGCATCACCCGCCGCGGCTCCGAACGCATCGTGCGTTACGCCTTCGAGCTGGCCCGCCGCAAGGGCCGCCGCAAGGTCACGGTGGTGCACAAGGCCAACATCATGAAGCTGTCCGATGGCCTCTTCCTGGAGTCGTGCCGCACCGTCGCGGCGCAGTACGAGGGCCGTGGCATCGAGTTCGAGGACCGGATCGTCGACAACATGTGCATGCAGCTCGTCCAGAAGCCGGAGCTGTACGACGTGATGGTGTTGCCCAACCTGTACGGCGACATCGTCAGTGACCTGTGTGCCGGACTCGTGGGCGGGTTGGGCGTAGCACCCGGCGCCAACATCGGCGAGAACGCGGCCGTCTTCGAGCCGGTCCACGGCTCGGCGCCCAAGTACGCCGGCCTGGACGTGGCCAATCCAACGGCGCTCATCCTGTCGGGCGCGATGATGCTGCGCCACCTGGGTGAGGTGGCCGCGGCGGAGCGCGTCGAGACCGCGGTGCGCGAGACCATCGCCGCGGGCCGCACGGTGCCCAAGGATCTGGGTGGCACGGCGGGCACGCGCGCTTTTGGCCAGGCAGTGGCGGACCGGATCGCCGCAAGTTGATCCGCCTGCCCAACGTCCTGCGCTATCGCCCCCGCGAAGGGATGATCGCGTGGGCCTTCCATCGCATCAGCGGCATCGGCATCTTCGCCTTCGTGCTGCTGCACGTGCTCGACATCTACCTCGTCGGTGGCAACCCCGCGCTGTATGACGAGGTCCTGGCGTTCTACGCGAGCATCCCCGGCCGCTTCCTCGAGGTGCTGCTGGGCGCGGCGCTGCTGTACCACTCGCTCAACGGACTGCGCATCATCCTGATCGACCTCTGGCCGCGCATGACCGCCTATCACAAGGTGCTGTGGTGGGGCAGCTGGGTGATCTTCATCCTCGTCGGCGTGCCCGGCGGGCTGATCATCCTGCGCCCGGTCTGGCTGCCCATCCTGCAGCAGCTGGGGCTCGGGTGATGGCCGACCAACCGCAGCAGGCTGAAGTGGATCGGTCGGTGGCTCCGGCAGGACAGTCGGTGCAGGTCTCGCCGGTCAGCCGGGGTCGCATGCGTCCCCGCGGGTCGCGCCGCGAGACCATCGTCTGGTACACGATGCGCGTCAGCGGGCTCATGCTCTTCGTGCTGGCGCTGGCGCACTTCTCGATCCTGCACTTCATCTACGACCCCGGCGCGCAGACGGCCGACTTCATCGCCAGCCAGCGCTGGAACCAGTTTTTCTGGCGCGCCTTCGACTGGCTGTTGCTGATGAATGTCCTGTTCCACGGCTTCCTGGGCGTGCGCACGGTCGTGCTCGACTACATCCACCGCCCGGCGTGGCGCGACTTCACCCTGCTGCTGCTCTACACCACGGCCGTGCTGCTGTTCATCATCGGCACGCAGGTGATCCTGACGCTGCCGTCGGGGACGGGCGCATAGTGAGCGCATCCGTGCCGGCGCGCGTCGTGGGCCAGACGCCCGTCCACGAATACCCGGCGGTCATCGTCGGCGCGGGCGGCGCCGGGCTGTGGGCCGCGCTCGAGCTGGCGCGCAGTGGCGTCAAGGCAGCCGTGCTGACGAAGCTCTATCCGACTCGATCCCACACCGGCGCCGCGCAAGGCGGGATCTGCGCCGCCCTGGGGAACCAGGAAGAAGACCACCCCGAGTGGCACATGTACGACACGATCAAGGGCGGCGATTACCTGGTCGACCAGGACGCCGCGGAGATCCTCGCCAAGGAGGCGATCGAGACCGTCATCGCGCTCGAGCACATGGGCCTGCCGTTCAACCGGACGGCTGACGGCAAGATCGACCAACGTCGCTTTGGCGGGCACACGCGCAACTTCGGGGAGGCGCCGGTGCGCCGCGCGTGCTACGCGGCCGACCGAACGGGCCACATGATCCTGCAGACGCTGTACCAGCAGTGCATCAAGCACGGCGTCCAATTCTTCGACGAGTACCACGTGGTCGACGTGCTCATCGAGGATGGCGTGACCCGCGGCGTGGTGGGCTACTGCATCGCCGATGGGTCGCTCCACATCTTCCGCAGCGCGGCGGTGATGTTCGCCACGGGCGGCTTTGGGCGGATGTTCAAGATCACCTCCAACGCGTTCTCGCTGACCGGCGATGGCGTGGCGATGGCGTATCGCCGCGGCGTGCCGCTCGAGGACATGGAGTTTTTCCAGTTCCACCCGACCGGCATCGTCGGCATCGGCATCCTGCTGAGCGAGGCGGCGCGCGGCGAGGGCGGGATTCTGCGCAACGATTCGGGCGAGCGGTTCATGGAGCGCTACGCGCCGACGATGCTCGACCTCGCGCCGCGCGACATGGTCAGCCGCGCGATCGTGACCGAGATCCGGGCCGGCCGCGGCATCGGCGGCAAGGACTACGTCCACATGGACCTGACCCACCTCGGCAAGAAAGTCATCGACGAGAAGCTGCCCGACATCACCGAGTTTGCCCGCGTCTACCAGGGCATCGAACCGATCACCCAGCCGGTACCGATTCAGCCGACGGCGCACTACGCCATGGGCGGCATTCCCACGACGAGTGACGCGCGCGTCATCGCCGATGAGAACAACACCGTGCTGCCCGGCCTATACGCGGCCGGTGAGTGCGCCTGCGTCAGCGTCCACGGGGCGAATCGGCTGGGCACCAACTCGCTGCTCGACATCCTCGTTTTTGGGCGGCGCGCAGGCCTGTCGATGACACAGGACATTCGCGCGGGTGGCGCGTTGCCGGAGGTCGCCGCCGATGCGGCTGAGCCGGTGCGCGCTGAGATCGAGGCCATCCGCAACCGGCCGCGCGGCGAAAATGCGCAGCACATCCGGATCGAGCTGGCCGACGCGATGATGGAAGACTGCGGCGTCTTCCGCACTGCACAATCGCTCAACGACATGACTCGCAAGCTGCGCGACCTGCGTGCCCGTTACGCCGATGTCGCGATCAAGGACACCGGCCGCGTCTTCAACACCGAGCTGTTGGAGGCGCGCGAGGTGGGCTACCTGCTCGACTGCGCTGAGGCGACCGTGGCCGCGGCACTTGCCCGTACCGAATCGCGCGGCGGCCACTATCGCGAAGACTTCCCTGAGCGCAACGACGCCGACTGGCTCAAGCATTCGCTTGCCTTTCGCGCCGAGGGCGGGCCCGATCTGCGCTACAAGCCGGTCACGATCACCAAGTTCCAGCCCAAACCCCGGACGTACTGATGCAGGTCGAGCTGCGCGTCCAGAGGTTCGACCCGGAGCGGGATGAGAAGCCGCACTGGGAGAAGTACGTCGTCGCCTCGGAGCCCATGGACCGGGTGCTGGATCTGCTGCACCGGGTCAAATGGGAGTCGGACGGCTCGCTGACTTTCCGGCGGTCGTGCGCCCACGGCGTGTGTGGGTCAGACGCGATGATGATCAACGGCCGCAATCGGCTGGCGTGCAAGATCCGGGTGGACCAGCTGGGTCGGAGGATCAGCGTCGCCCCGCTGCCGGGCATGAAGGTCATCAAGGATCTCGTTGTTGACATGGACGAGTTCTTCGCCAAGTACCGCAGCGTCAT
>DAIERN010000154.1 GCA_027346765.1 Chloroflexota bacterium
CGGATGTGCTGGTGAGCGGCCACCACGCGCAGATCGAGCAATGGAAGCGCGACCAGGCGGCACTGCGTACGCAGGACAAACGACCCGATTTGAAGACCGGCACGGAGGTGTGACTTGAGGACCGATCTAACGCCGTACGTCCACTTGCCGGGCACAGCGCGGGAAGCGCTGACCTTTTATGCCGACGTCTTCGGCTGCGAGGCGCGCCTCAACACGTTCGCGGACTTTGGTCGAGCCGACGGACCGCCCGACGCGATCGCTCACGGCTACCTTGACAACGGCCCGGTCGCGCTCTTCGCCGCGGACGTCGCGGGTGATGAGCCGCCTTTTGAGGCGAAGGGGCTGATGTTCTCGCTGCTTGGAACGGCGGAGCCTGCGGTGCTGCGCAACTGGTTCGCTCGTCTATCGGAAGGCGGCAAATCTGTCGATGAGCTGCAGCAGCGACCATGGGGCGCCTGGGACGGGCAGGTCATCGACCGCTTCGGCCTGCACTGGCTGATCGGTTTTGAGGTGGCGGACTAGCTTCCGCCGCGGCTGCTCGCGGAGCGGCCCTCGAAACCGGGCCAGCCGGCTGCGTCTATGACGCAGAAGCGATTGCCCTCCGGGTCGGCCATGATCACGTAGTCCGCGTCTGCCGGCTTGCGCGACCACTCGACCTCTGTCGCCCCCAGACCCTTGAGCCGCTCGACCTCTGCAGACTGGTTCTCCGCGTAGAGATCGAGATGGATGCGCGGCGGTAGGTGGACCTCAGAGCGCATGGTGTCGAGCGAAACGTTGGGTCCGTTGCCGTCGCGCGGTCGCAGCAGCGCGAAAGTGTCGTCATCGCCTTCACGCGGAACGTAATCCAGGGCGCGGGACCAGAATTCAATCTGGCGTGGCAGGTCGTGAACGCGGATGACGATCGAGCCGATGACCAGCATCCGGGCGATCCTAGCGCGGCGCCTCAATTCGCCACCGATGTATACTCCGCGACCCGACCCCGAGATTGGCGCCGTCATCGACACGCGCCCACCACGTAGAGAGTAAGACCGTCACCATGACCCTTCTCGACGAGATAACCGCAGAGCATCTGCGCACCGACCTGCCTGAGCTCGCCTCGGGCGACACGGTCAAGGTGTCAGCCCGCGTGCGCGAAGGCAATCGCGAGCGCATCCAGGTCTTCGAAGGCACGGTCATGCGCCTGCGCGGCGGCGGTATCAGCCGCTCGATCACGGTCCGCAGCATCCGCAGCGGCGTCGGCGTGGAGCGGACGTTCAAGGTTCACTCGCCGCGCATTGAGAAGATCGAGGTCGTGCGCCACGGTGTTGCGCGCCGCGCCCAGCTGTACTTCCTGCGCAAGCGCGTCGGCAAGGCAGCATCGCTGCGCGAGCGCCGGCCCTCCTAGCGCCGCCTTTTAGGCCCGCGGCTCACGCCGCGACGGATTAGTCTTCGCCGCCATGGGGGTGTTCAACCCGACGCGGCGCCTCGAGAACCAGCTCAACCGCGAGCACGGCTATCGCGTCATTCTCGGCCTCGATGAGGTTGGCGTTGCGCCTTCGTGCGGCCCCGTCGTCGCCTGCGCCCTCGCCATGCCGCTCGACAAGCGTTTCATCAGCGGTGTCCGTGACTCCAAGATGCTGTCCGCGGCACGGCGCGAGAGGCTCGCGCGCAAGATCGCGCGTCAGGCGCTGACCATCGGCATCGGCGCAGCGTCGGTGCGCGAGATCGATCAGCTCAACATCTACTACGCGACGATCCTCGCGATGAAGCGCGCCATCACCCGCGCCGGCGCGCATGATTTCGTGATTGTTGATGGCCGCCACATCCGCGGCTTCGAGCAGCATGCCGGGCCGTATAAGGCGGTCATCGACGGCGACGCGCGCGTTTACGCCATCTCGTGCGCGTCGATCATCGCCAAGGTGACGCGCGACCGGTTGATGCACAAGCTCGCGGCGCGCTATCCGGGCTACGGCTGGGAGCACAACGCCGGCTACGCCACACCCGACCACCGCGCTGGCATGGCAGCCCTGGGCGTTACACCACACCATCGCCGGTCCTTCATCACGACCCAGCGCGTGCTGGCCGGTGAGCAGACGTCATTCGACCTGCTCGACGAGCTGCCGCCGCAATCCCTGCCGGAGCTGGTGCCGATTCCCGCCTAGGGACGCGCCTGATAAGCCGGCGATAAGGCAAAGGCGTCACGCTGACAGGGTGAAGACGGCGCGCCAACAAGCCGGCCGCAAGGCTGAAGAAGAGGCGGCGGCCCACCTCGCGCTGAGCGGCTGGCGGCTGCTGGGACGCAACGTGGTGGTCGGCCGCGACGAGATCGACATCCTGGCGATCGATCCCGGTCCGCCGGCAGAGCTGGTGTTCGTCGAGGTGCGCAGCGCCACGAGCGATCAATTCGGCACGCCAGAGGAGCGCGTGGATCGGGCCAAGGTGGCGCACCTGTACCGCGCGAGCCGCGCGCTGACCGGCGCCCATGGCCTGCGCAGGCGAGTCGACCTGGTCGTGGTGGATCGCCGATCGGGTCGGTCGGTGGTGCGTCATCTCCGCGCCCTGGAGCCCGCCTGACGGCCTCCAAGCACGAGTTGGGCTAAACTTCGCGAGCCGCAATGACGGCAAGCGCCCCTTGAACGGCGCCATCACACACGCGTGTCGCTCCCCGCAGGGTGCCCACGGCGCAGATTGCGCCAGCGGTCTGCGGCGCCGCGAAGGCAAGAGACACGCGGAGGACAAACCGGAACCCCAGGAGGCTCGACCCCGTGTCCATGCCCAACGTGTCCATGCGCCAGCTGCTCGAGGCCGGCGTGCACTTCGGTCACCAGACCCGCCGCTGGAACCCGAAGATGAAGCGCTACATCTTTGCCGAGCGCAACGGCATCCACATCATCGACCTCGCCAAGACCGTGAAAGGCCTGGAGGAGGCGCTCGAATTCGTCCGCCAGACAGTGGCGCAGGGCGACACGATCCTGTTCGTCGGCACCAAGAAGCAGGCCCAGGAGCCCATCTCAGAAGAGGCCACCCGGTCGGAGATGCCGTACGTCAACCAGCGCTGGCTGGGCGGCATGCTGACCAACTTCGTGACCATCCGTAAGCGCCTTGGCCTGCTCGATCAGCTCGAGGCGCGCCAGCAGAACGGCGAGTTCGATCGGCTGACCAAGAAGGAAGCCAGCGTGCTTACCGACGAGATGAACAAGCTCCAGCGCACGCTGGGCGGCATCCGCAAGATGCGCCGCCTGCCGGGCGCGATGTTCGTGATCGACCCCCAGCGCGAGCACATCGCGGTGATCGAGGCGCGCAAGCTGGAGATCCCGGTGATCGGCACCGGCGACACCAACGTCGATCCGGACATGCTCGACTACGTCATCCCCGCCAACGACGACGCCATCCGCGCCATTCGCCTGCTGTGCTCGCTCATCGCCGACGCTGCCGTTGAAGGCGGCCGCGAGCGCGCCACGCGCCCGGTCGACGAGCCGATCGCCGCGGTTGAAGAGCACGAAGAGGCGAGCGACGAGATGATCGCCGCGCTTGCTGCCGGCGGCACCTTCAGCTTCGAGCCGGAGCCCGAGGAGGAAGAGCTCCTCCCGGGCGATCGTGCGGCTGAAGTGACCGAGGACGTCGAGGAGGAGGCCGAGCCCGAGCCGGCCCGAGCCGTTCCGGCGCGCCCGGCCGCGCGCGCTGGTGCCGCACGGCCCGGTGCCGCGCGACCCGGCACGCGCCGCCCGCCTGC
>DAIERN010000155.1 GCA_027346765.1 Chloroflexota bacterium
CCAAACGTGTGCGCTGTCGGCTGCTGCGCGAACCCGCGCGCGGACCTTCCAACCGTCGCCGGCGAAGACTCGACGGTAGGTTCGTCCTAGATCAGGCGAAGAGCGCCCCCGGAGAGAATCGAACTCCCGACGCAGGCCTTAGGACGGCCTCGCTCTATCCGCTGAGCTACGGGGGCAGCGTGCCGCGATTCTAGGCTCTCAGCCGCCGCGGGCTAGGATCGTGGCATGCCAACGGTCCTGCTCTACATGCGCGACGGCTGCCATCTGTGCGAGGAGACACGCGACGTCATGCAGGCCGCGCTCGAAGCGCGAGTGCTGCGCGGCGAGCCGATCGCGAGTGTGCGCGAGGTCGACATCGACACTGATCCGGAACTCAAGGCACGCTACGGCGATCTCATACCTGTGCTCGCACTGGACGGAACTGAGCTGCCGCTCGCGATGGGCCGGCGGGCAATCGACGCCTTCCTGAACCGCGTACTGCCGCGCCTCGCCTGACGCATGGAGCTGACCATCGCCGCGGCGCTGTTCGCGGGCATCGTCTCTTTCCTGTCGCCGTGCGTCCTGCCGGTCGTGCCCGCTTACCTGGGTCAGCTGGGCGTCGTGGCCGCGTCGACCATCCCCCTGGCCGCCGGCGGACCACTCCCGACCACAGCTCCGACTTCCCGCTGGCATGTCCTCCCCCACGCGCTCGCCTTTGTGCTGGGCTTTGGCGCCGCGTTCACCCTGCTCGGCCTCACGCTGTACGCCTTTCGCCCTTTGTTCGACCTACCGGCGGTGCGCATCGCCGGTGGGCTGATCGTCATCGTGATGGGCCTCAACCTTATGGGCGTGCTGCGCATTGGGGTGCTGAACCGGACCTTTGGACCGCGGCGCGGGTTCGGCGAGGCGCCGGTCGGCGGCCTCGCGGCACGCAGCCCGTTCGCGGCACTTGCCCTGGGCGCGATCTTTGCCGTCGCCCACACGCCGTGCGTCGCGCCAACGCTCAGCGCGATCCTGGGCCTGTCGATGCAGCTGGGCGCCGCGCCGCAGGTCGTCCTGCTGCTCGCCGGCTATTCCCTGGGGATCGGCATCCCGTTCCTGGTCCTCGCCCTGGCGATGGACGGATCGGCCCGGTTGACCCGGCCATTCCTGCGCCACGGCCGCGCGGTTGAGCTGATCGGCGGCGGGCTGGTGGTGCTGATCGGCGTGCTCATCGTCTTCGACCTGCTCAGCGTGCTGTCGCGCGCCTTCATTTCGTTCTGGCCGCAGGTCTGATGACGACCGAACACAGACCGGGACGGTGGCAGCGGCCCTTCATCGGGCCGTTCACGATGTTCCAGGTCGTCGCGGTGATGGTCGCGGTGCTGATCACCGCGCTCGTGCTGGTGTTCATCAACACGCCGCTGGCAAATCCCGCGACGCCCGGCCTGCCCACGCCGGGCACGGGCTTCGTGCCGGTGAGCGACCCGGTCGAGGGGCTGCGAGTTGGCGATGTCGCGCCCGAATTGACCGGCACGGTCGACGGCCAGACGGTCCAGCTGACCGACCTCGACGGCAACCCAATCAACCTCGCGTCGCTGCGCGGCCACCCGGTCTGGATCAACTTCTTCGCCACCTGGTGCCCGCCCTGCCAGGAGGAGACGCCGGTGCTGCGTGACGCGTTCGCGGCGCACCAGGCGCAGGGACTGCGCCTCGTGGCCGTCAGCGTCCAAGAGACGACCGCGGAGGATGTCCGCGCCTACGTCCAGCGTTACTCGCTGGGCTACACCGTGGGCTTCGACGCGACCTCAGCGGTGTTCCACACGTACCGCGCTTTCGGCCTGCCGACACAGTTCTTCCTCGACAAGAACGGGGTGATCCGCAACGTCGTGCTGGGCCCCGTGACGCGCGACCAGGTCGAGGCGATCCTCGCCCCATTGTTCGCCGATTAGTCTTCGCGCCATGCCAGCGGTGAAGCGGCGTGACGCACTCGTGTACGGCGGCTATGCGGCCGCGTTCGTCGTCATGGCAGCCGCGAAGTTCGGCGGGCTGGCGCCCATGGTGGTGTTCATCCTGGGCATCGTCGCACTCGCCCTGGGCGCGATGGCCGTCGGTGAAGCAACCACCAAGCTGTCTCATCGACTCAGCCCCGCGGCAACCGGGGTTGTCCAGAGCGTCCTGGGCAACCTGCCTGAGCTGTTTCTGGCGATCTTCGCCCTGGAGGCTGGGCTCTACAGCGTCGTCGCGGCCGCCATCATCGGGTCGGTCCTGGGCAACCTGCTGTTCGTGCTCGGGCTGGCGCTGGTAGTCGGTGGCTCTCGGCACGGCCGGCTTCAGTTCTCAGGCGCGGCCAATGGCCTCTACGCGACCGTCCTGCTGTTGGGCGTGGCGGCGCTCATCGTGCCGTTCCTCGCAACCCAGATCGGGGCGCCGGACTTTGGTCACGCGAACGAGCTCTCGGCGGTAGTCGCGCTAACGCTGCTCGTGGTGTTCGCGATCTCGATTCCGATCTTTCTGCGTCTGCCACAGGCGGGTCCTGGCACTCGGCCCGATGTCGATGAGCAGGAGGGCAAGCCCGAGCAACCACACAGCCCGATGCTGCCGATCGTCCTGACGCTTGCCGTGTCGGCCGGCTCTGCGGCCTTTGTGGCTGATTGGTTCGTGGAGGCGTTGCAGCCGGCGATGGCGTCGATCGGCATGAGCGAGGCGTTCGCCGGACTTATCGTGATCGCGCTCGCCGGCAACGCGGTCGAAAACCTGGTCGCGATCAGCGCCGCTTGGCAGAATCGCGCCGATCTCTCACTGGCGCTGGTGCTGAACTCGGCGCTCCAAGTGGTGCTCTTCTTGGCGCCCGTCTTGGTGCTGCTCAGCTTCTTGGTCGCGCCCGCCCCGCTGACGCTCGTCTTCACGCCGCTGCTGCTGGGCGTCCTCGCGGTCAGCGTGATTCTGGTGTTCGCGATCGTGCTCGACGGCGAGGCCAACGCGCTCGAAGGGGCAATGCTCCTTGGGCTGTACGTGATCGTCGCGGCCGCCGTCTGGTGGGGACCGCAGATCCACGGCTGAACTGGCTTCGGGAAGCGCTAGGCCGTTGACTCGAACCTGAAGCGATCGCGATCGGCGACGAACCGGCCCACCGGCTGGCGCGGCTCGTGCGACAGGACAACCGTCCAGCCCTCCTCCGCCGCCTGGCGGAAAAGCGATGCCTTGACCTCGACGCTGGTCAGCGGGAAGTCGTCGAACGACGGCACCCAGCGCGGGTTGGCGCTCCACGGGCGCATGCACAGGTCACCGAAAAACCCAACTGTCCGCTCCGGCCCGCGCACCACGACTGCCTGGTGGCCGCCCGAGTGACCGCCGGTCCTTACGACCGACACTCCCGGCAGCACTTCCTCGTCGCCCTCGGCTGACCCACCGCGGCCCCACGGCTCGACCAGGCGCAGATCGGGCTGCTCGTAGGAAGCGATCAGCCTGGGGTTCGTGCCCAGCGCGAACTCCCACTCGTCGGCCTGCGCCACGACGCGAGCTCGCGGGAAGGCCTGGTGGCCGTCCGCGGTGAGCAGGCCACCGGCGTGATCGAAGTGAAGGTGGCTGAGCGCCACGAGGTCGACCGTCTCCGGGTCGAAGCCGGCGGCACGCAGGGCGGGCAGAGGTTCAAGCTCAAGGGCAAGGGGTTCAGCACCCCCAAAGGCGGACGGGGCAACCTTTACGTGGACATCTCCGTGGCCGTGCCCACGG
>DAIERN010000156.1 GCA_027346765.1 Chloroflexota bacterium
ACCTGTACGGGGTCGCGCGGCGGACCGGCGCCCCGATCGTGCTCGACCGCTTCGCCCACACCAGCCACAACGCGATCGTGCTGGGCCAGACCGGCACCGGCAAGACGGCGGCGTTTACCCTGCCGTTGCTGCAGCGCCTGCTGCCGCATGCCAGCACCAGCACCTCTCCGGCGCGCCATCCCGTTCGCGCGCTGATCCTCACCCCCACGCGCGAACTGGCGATCCAGGTGGAAGAGGCGATCCAGGCCTACACCAAGCACGTGCCGCTGCGCTCGCTGGTGGTGTACGGCGGGGTCAACATCAACACGCAGATTCCCATCCTGAAGAGCGGCGTCGAAATCCTGGTGGCGACCCCCGGTCGCCTGCTCGACCACGTGCAGAACAAGACGCTGATGCTGACCCAAGTCAACACGCTGGTGCTCGACGAGGCCGACCGCATGCTCGACATGGGCTTCCTACCGGACATCCGGCGCATCGTCGAGCTCGTGCCCGCGCGGCGCCAGACGCTGCTCTTCTCAGCCACTTTCTCGACCGAGATCCGGGCGCTCGCCCGGACGCTGCTCATCGACCCCGTGTCGGTCGACATCGAGCCGCAGACCACGTCCGCCGAGAGCGTCGACCAGCTGGTCTACCTCGTCGACACCTCGCGCAAGACCGAGCTGCTCGCCGGCCTCGTCCGCGGCCGCAGCCTGAACCAGGTGCTCGTCTTCACGCGCACCAAGCTCCAGGCCGGCCGGCTCGCCTCGCAGCTCAACCGCTTTGGGGTGGACGCGGTGGCGATCCACGGTGACCGGACGCAGCCCGAGCGCGAGCGGGCGCTAGCCGGCTTCAAGTCGGGCGAGGTGCCGGTGCTCGTCGCGACCGACGTCGCGGCACGCGGCCTGGACATCGAGGCGCTGCCCATCGTCATCAACTACGAGCTGCCGCACACGCCGCATGACTACGTCCACCGCATCGGCCGCACCGGTCGCGCCGGCGCTACCGGCCAGGCGATCTCGCTCGTCGCGCCCGACGAGGAGGAATACCTGCGCGCGGTCAACCGGCTGCTGAAAAAGGATCTCCCGGTGCGCATCGTGCAGGGCTTCGAGCCTGACCTGACAGCAGCGAGTGCATCTCGCCCGGCACGGCCGGGCCGCCGTCCGGCACGGCCATCCACGTCCTCGCGGCCCAGCCGACCCCGCCAGGCCGCTCCGCGCCGCGGCGGGACGAGAGTCGCCTAGCCTTAGACGGGCGGCGCCTGTGCCTCAGCTCCCGGCGCCGCTGATTCCGCGGGCTGCTGAGCCGCTCGGGCCAGCCGCGTCAGGCGCGCTTCCAGCTGTTGGTGGATGCGCGGCCACTCCTCCTCGATGACGCTGTAATACACGGAGTCGCGCCGCCGTCCTCCGGGCATGACCATGTGATGGCGGAGAATCCCCTCCTCCGTGGCGCCGATCTTGAGCAGCGCCGTACGCGACTTCTCGTTGAGCGCGTCGGCCTTGAACTCGACGCGCAACGCGCCCAGCTTCTCGAACGCGTGCTTGAGCATCAAAAGCTTGGCCTCAGTGTTGACCGCGCTGTGCTGCCACGCCGGGGCGAGCCAGGTCCAGCCAATCTCGAGCCGGCGGTGGACCGGCACCATCGACAGGAAGCGTGTGCTGCCCACGGGCTGGCCGGTGGCACGCTCGACCGTCGCGAACGGCACCATCGTTCCGGCGTCAGCTTCAGCGAGCGCCTCTTCGATGAGCGTGCGCATGTCCTGCGGTGACTGGACGAACATGGACATCCAGCGCCAGATCTCAGCATCGAGACCCACGCGCGTCAGGCCGGCGAGGTGATCCATCGAGAGCGGCTCAAGCCGCACGTAGGTGCCCTCGAGCGTCACCGGCTCGACCCAGGCGCGACCGGTCATGCGCTCAGGCTGTTTCCGCGAATGCGCGCACCTTGATTGTCCGGTCCAGATCGTCCGCCGCTTCAGTCAGCTGGCGCGTGAGAGTGGGCAGCGATCCATTCAGCTGCGACAGCAGCTTGCGCGAGCGGTCGAGGACGTGCGGCTCAGCCAGATACGCGGGGTAGAGCGAGACAAGGTATGAACGTGCGAACGGATGGTCGCGCGTCTCGAACACGCCGCGCACCGAGCTGAAGAAGCGATCCGCGTAGGGCGCGAGAACCTCCTCCTGGTGCGGCCAGAAGAAGCCCTGCATGGCCGCTCGCGTCAGATGGAAGGACCCGTAGCCCTCGCCGTTGATGCGCTCCCACGCTTGTGCCTTGGCGCTGCTCGTGGGGCGCGACGCCTCCGCGCGCAGCATCGCCCGGCGGCCACGATCGGACCGGTCGCGTTCACCTTCAGCGGCCACCAGCGCATCGGCGTGAGGCAATCCGAACGCGATCGCCTTGATCGCCACGAGCCAGCGCATCTCCTGGTCGAGATTGAAGCCATTGAGTGGCTCGTTCCCGGCAACGTGCTGCGCGAGCATCTCGATGTCCGCCTTCGAGGCGGCAACCGCGACCGCCGAGCGGGCCCACAGGATTTGGCGATCCGTCTCGGTCGTGTTGGCCAAGTTGGCCAGCGCGGCCTCGAACCACAGGTGCGCCTCGTCCTCGCGGCGTGATTCGGGCACGTACCGCGCCAGTGCCAGCGCGACTCGTTCGACGGCCATGTCCAGAATGTCGTGGTCCGACTCGACACCCAGACGCTCGCGCGCGATCGCGAGGTACTCCGTCGAACGGAGCTGCCGGTCGCGCACCATCTCCCACAACGACATCCACAGCAGCTCGCGCAGCAGAGCGTCGTCGACCCGGTTGAGGTTGGCCCGGACGAAGTCGACCGAGTGCTCGTCCAGCGCGACCTTGGCATAGGCGTGGTCGCCGTAGTTGGGAAACACCAGCGCAGGCGCCGCGCGGCCGGCGAGATCTGGCAGCGGTGTCAGCGCGCCTTCGATCCACGCCGGTGTCGACTCAAGGGCCAGCCCTCCCCCGGCCGCGCTCGTCACGAGCGCCAGCTCAATTGCGTGCGGCCGCAGGGTGGGGTGCTCGGCCGGGGCGATTTGCTCGATCGCCAGCTGGGTGAGCTTGCCATCCGCAGCCGTCCACTTGGCAGCGATGGTGTTGACCGATGCCGTCCTGAGCCAGAGCCTGGCCCATTCCTGGAGCGACGCGGCGTGCGATTCCTCCAGGCACGCCAGGAAGTCGGCGAGCGTGGCGTTGGACCAGGCATGGCGCTTGAAGTAGATGCGCAGGCCGTCGCGGAAGGCATCGGGCCCGATGTACTTGGCGAGCTGCTTGAGGACCGATGCGCCCTTGCCGTAGGTGATGCCATCGAAGTTCAGGAAGGCGATCTCCGTGTCAGCGGCGGTGCCGGCAATGGGGTGAGTGGTCGGCAGCTGATCGGTCTGGTAAGCCCAACGCTTGATGCGGTAGTTGAAGACCTTCCACGCGTTGCTGAAGCGAGTCGCGGACGTCATCGCCAGATAGCTGATGTAGGTGGCGAACGATTCGTTGAGCCACAGGTCGTTCCACCAGCGCATCGTCACGAGGTTGCCGAACCACATGTGCGCCAGCTCATGCAGGAAGGTCTCCGCCCGGTCGAGCCGCTGGTTGTCCGTTGGCGGATCGCGGAAGAGGTACGCCTCGTTGTAGGTGACGCAGCCGACGTTCTCCATCGCGCCCGAGTTGTATTCAGGCACGAACACCTGATCGTACTTGTTGCCGAAGGCG
>DAIERN010000157.1 GCA_027346765.1 Chloroflexota bacterium
CCGCCCGGGCGACCTCGTGGTCTGGGAGAACGGTCACCACATCGGCGTCTACATCGGCCCCAACCGCGCCGTGAGCGCGCTCAACGAGAAGCTCGGCGTGCGCCTGCACGACCTCAAGATCCCCGAACGGCCCAGCCAGTACCTGCTCGTCAACTGGGGCGCGAACGACGGCGGCGGTAACGGCGGCGGCGGTAACGGCGGCGGCGGTAACGGCGGCGGCGGTAACGGCGGCGGCGACAACCCCACGCCAGCCCCGACTGAGACCCCCACCGATGACGGCCAAACCGGCAACGGCGCGAGCGACGGCAGCACCGGGTTCGAAAGCTCTGCCGCACCAGCGCCGACGGCCGAGCCGACCCGCAAGCCGACTCCCCAGCCCACTGATGCGCCACCGCCACCACCGCCTCCGGGCGGCGAGGGCGTCGCGGCCGGGCAGGCGGTTTCCGACAGCACCGTGGGTACGTTGCCCGCGGCGACAAAGACCAACCCGCAGCCAGCCGACTCCAATGGCGTGGCGATCGCCACGGTCAACCTGCGCGAGCAGCCTGATGCCACCTCGCGCATCCTGGGCTGGGTGGGCAGCAACGGCTACGTGAAGATCGTCGGCACCGCGTTCAGCCCTGAGGGCAACCTGTACTACAAGGTGATGACCGCCTCAGGCGCAACGGGCTGGGTGTACTCGCACTGGGTGCTGCGCACGCCCTAGGTTCGGTGGGGCGGCTCCGCGCGCCCGTTGCTGAAATCTGGTCCGACGAGCACCTTGAGTGTTCGCGCGCGCACGCGACACTCCAGCGGCGTCATGCCCAGGTCGATCGAATCCGCGCGACACGGCAGCGGCCGGCGACCGGTGACGCGCACCTCCGCCGCGCGGTAGGTGCTGACGCGCGGCACGTAGGCGCGGCGGCCGAACATGATCGAGGCGAGGTGGCGCAGCAGCTCGGCCTTTGAGAAGTGCTCGAAGACACGCACGTCGAACAGGCCGTCGTTGAGCCGCGCCTCCGGCGCCAGCGTCATGCCCGGACCGGCATACGGCCCGTTGGCGACCACGGCCATCAACGCTCGCGTCCGCACCTCGTTTGCGCCGTCCAGGACGATCGCCATGCGCCCCGGCCGGTAGCGAAACGCCATCCACAGCACGCGCAGGGGCGAGCCCCAGCGCCCGTCATCGAAGTGGTGCGCGGCGTTGAACATGGCCGCGTGCAGGCCAACGGACGCGGCCTCGTAGAAGAGCTCGCCGTTGGCCTCGCCCAGGTCGATCACCTCGCTGCGGGTGGCGGGATCGGCCAGCAGCCGCACGGCCTCCGCAGTGTCGCGCGGCACGCCGAGCATGCGCGGGATGTTCATGACGCTGCCGGCGGGAATGACGCCCAGCGTCACGTCGAGGTCAAGCAGCTCGCGCGCGACCAGGCCGATCGTCCCGTCGCCGCCCGCGGCAACGATCAGCCGCTCGCCGCTTTCGATGAGCCGCCGGGTCTGCGCGGTCGCGTCGTCCGCGGACTGTGTCGCGATGATCCGCGCGCTCGCGCCGGCGTCGGTGAACAGCGCGAGCAGTGACTCCTCTGACGTGCCACCCACCGGGCCGCGCACCTTACCGCCGGCGTTGGGATTCCAGATGACCGGGATGGGAACGCTGGGATCGGTCAAGTCGGCCGGCCCGTGAAGCGTCGGTAGAGCGTGATCAGGACGACGAGGTAGGCCAGTCCCAGGGTGTAGGAGGCGGCCACGTCGGTCGGCCAATGGTGGCCCTGGTAGATCCGACTGGGCCCGATGAGGCAGACCAGACCGACCAACCCCAGCGTCGCCGGCACGCGGAGATCGTCCCGGGCGACGGTCGTATCGACGACGAATGCCATGAAGCCGTACACGCCCACGTAGGTCAGGACGTGGCCGCTGGGGAAGCTCGAGCCACCCAGCGGCGCGAGGATGACGCGCACCTGCTCGGGCAGGGGCCGGGGGCGGCGCACGCCGCTCTTGATCACCGTCGACAACAGGGCGGTGCCCCAGGCCAAGAGCTGGAAGACCGCCGCCGTGCGCATGCCGCGGGCCGCCATCGCGGCGCTCGCCACGACGGGGATCACGCGCGACTGGGGCGGAAACCCGGGCCACGACACGGCCGCCATGAGCGCCGCGAACGATCGGTGGCGCTGGGCCTGGAGGCGCATCGACAGGGCGAGGTCCACCGCGTCACTGCGGCGCGTCATGACCGCCGCGAGGATGCCGCCAAAGGCCACCAGCGAGCCGGCGGCGACCAGCAGTGCGGTGCGGCCGCGGGCGACAGTCAGGTCACGCTTGTCCACGCTTCCCATTGGAGCCGCCGGACGGGTCGCGGTATAGGTGCGCAACCGCCGCGCGCCTATCAATCAGATACGGAACCGCTAGATCCTGAAGGTCTCCCCTTCGCGGCCCGGCAGCACCTCGAGCGCGCCGTCGGCGCGCGCCTGTGCCGTGGCCAGCATCTCGTCGAGCGTCTCGTCGCTGTGCGCGGGGTCATGGTGAAAAGTGACCAGCCGGCGCGCCCCGGCCATGCGCGCGAGATCCACCGCATCGGTCACGCGGCTGTGGCCCCAGCCCACGCGCTGCTCGTACTCGTCGGCCGTGTACTGAGCGTCGTGGAGCAACAGGTCGGCGCCACGGGCAAGGTCGTGGCCTGACATCCAGTCGGTCTGGTCGGGCATGCCGTTCACGCCCAGGGCAGGCTCGTGGTCGGGCAGATAGGTCATCGTCGATTGGCCGTCGCTGATGCGGTAGCCCAGCGTCTGGCCGGGATGGATCACGGTCTGCGCGGTGATCTCCAGGCCGCCGATCTGGAAGCGGCCCATGGGCGCGTCGTGCAGCTCGAGCCGCGCGGCAACGTCGCGCAACCGGACGGGGAAGAGCGGCGGTGACAGGTAGCGCGTCAGGCGCGTTCGCAGGTCCTGCGTCGTCGACGGCGGGCCCCACACGTGAACCTCGAAATCGCGCTCGAAGAACGGCCCAAAAAAGCCCAGGCCCTGGATGTGGTCCATGTGCAGGTGCGTCAGCAGGATGTCGAGCCGCCGCGGCTCCTTGTAGGTGGCGCCCACGCGACGCACACCGGTGCCCGCGTCGAGCACCACGATCGTGCCGTCGCGGCCTTCGACCTCAGCGCAGGCGGTGTTGCCGCCGTAGCGCACGGTTTCCGGGCCGGCGCTGGCGATTGAGCCGCGCGTCCCCCAGAGGCAGACGCGCATCAGCGGTAGTGCGTCCGGGCAACGCCGCTCATCAGTGCGACTTGCGCGCCCAGAACATCGCCACCACGCCGATGAGGTGTCCGCCGCCGCCCAGCAGCGGGAAGGCCGTGACCTCTATGGCATGGTCGCGGCCGTCGAGCGAGCGCATGGACACGCGGCGATGGACCGGGCGTCGCTCGCGCAGCGCCACGGCCAGCGGCGGCTGATCGGGCGGCAACGGATTGCCCTGCTCGTCGCGCAGCGCGAACATCTCGCGCTGCTGGTCGAGCGACAGGTCGCCCACCTCGTCGAACTGCCGGCCCAGCAGCACCTCCGCGGGCTCGTTGAAATAGAGCAGGTCGCCGTTCTGATCGGCGATGAACATCGGCACGGCGATGCCCGACGCCAGCTGGCGCATCAGGATCAGCCCGACGTCGTGTTGTGCCATGCGCGGATTGTGCCAGCCCATGCCCTGCGCGCGGTGACCAGTCCGTCG
>DAIERN010000158.1 GCA_027346765.1 Chloroflexota bacterium
CTTTCGAAATCGACCCATGCATTCCGGCCTCATGGCCCGAATACGAGATCGTCTGGCGCTTCAACCAAACGCGTTACGAGATCACCGTCTCGAACCCGCATCGCCGCTGCCGCGGCATCGCCGCCGCCCGACTCGACGCCGCCCTGGGACCGCAGCAGCAGAAGCTGGGTGCGCCCACCTTCAGCCACGCCCCGGGCGAAGTCGCCAATGGCGTGATCAGCTACGCCGTCGACGCGACCGTCCCAACCTACAGCGCGCCCGACCAGCAATCGCTCGTCAACCAGGTCCGCGGCAAGACCGTGGCAGAGGCGAAGGACATCCTGGGCGCGTACGGGACCGTGGACGTCGTCATGTGGCCGGACTTCATCGACCGGCTGCCCGACCAGGTATCGCGCATCAGCCTGACGGTGACGCCGCCCGCGGCAGGATCGTGAGCCGGCTTCTCGCGCTCGACGTGGGCGAGCGCCGGATTGGTGTCGCGCTGGGTGATACGGACAGCGGTGCCGTGAAGCCGCTCGCGACGATCCGCCGCGCCGACCATGCCCGTGACGCGGCCACCCTGGCGCGAATGGCGCGCGAGCAGAACGCGACAGAGCTCGTCCTTGGCCTGCCGCTGAACGGCGATGGCAGCGAGGGTGAACAGGCGCGGCGGACGCGCCAGTGGGCCGCGGACATCGCCCCAGCCATTGGCTTGCCCATGGGCTGGCGCGACGAGCGCCACACCAGCGAGCGCGCCGAATCCATTGCCGGGCGGCAGGGCCGCGGTCGCTCCGGCGGGCCGCCCACGGCGGCGACGCGCAACGCCTACCGGTCGCGCATCGATCGCCTGGCCGCGGCCGGCATCGCCCAGGCCGAGCTGGACGCGCGCGCCAAATGACTGACCGCTTCCAGCCGCGCCGTGGCACTCAACCTCGTCAACGAGAGCGCAACCCAGCCCGCGACCAGCGTCTGGCAGCGACGATTGAGCGCAGCGTGGCCGCGCAACAGGCCCGCGCCGCAGTCCGGCCCAAGAAGAGGACGTCGCGCCGCACTTGGATCTTCAGGGCGTTGGTGCTCGCGGTGGTGCTCGTCGCGGTCGCTCTCGTGGTGCCGCAGACGGGGAACATGCTGCGCTCACTGGCCGACGCCAACCCCGACCTGATGCGCATCGGCCCCATCGCCGACGCCGTTGGCCAGACGATCGGCGACCGGCCCGACACGCCCGCCGGCACCGATCCCACCATCGTCGACTTCAGCATCGCCCCTGGCGCCAGCTCGACCGACGTCATCAACGATCTCGTGTCGCGCGAGCTCGTCACCGACAGGGTGGCGTTCACCTGGCTGCTCGTCACCGGCGGCGGGATCGACAAGCTCGAGGCCGGGGTGCATCAGCTCAATCGGACGATGACGCCACGCGAGGTGGCCGCGGCGCTGGTCGCACCGGGCACGCCGCTGGGCAATGGTGTGCCGGTCGTACTTCGTCTGGGCCTGCGCATTGAGCAAATCGACGCGTACCTGCAGACGCTGCCGTTCGACAACCTCGACCCCGAGCAGTTCTACGAGATCGCGACCAATCCGCCCGACAGCCTGCGCCAGAAGTTCCCGTGGCTGAGCGTCATTCCGGCTGGTCGGAGCCTGGAGGGCTTTCTCGGCTCGGGCGCATTCAGCGTGGATCCGTCGATCGATGCCGAGGGCATGGTCGAGCTGCTCCTGGGGGCGTGGCAGAAGAGTCCGTCGTACGGGCTGATCGCCCAGGCGCAGCAGAGCGGCAAGGACTTCTACCAGGCGGTGATCCTGGCGAGCATCGTCGAGCACGAGGCAGCGCTCGACTCGGAGATGCCGCTCATCGCCGGGGTCTACCAGAACCGCATTGATGGGCTGCTGCCGACCCGGCTGCTCAACGCCGACCCCACGATCATCTACGCCAAGGACACGATGATCCTGCGCGAGCAGCACATCAGCCAGTGGCCGGACTACGAGTTCTGGACGCTGCATGACATCAATGGCGTGGGCTCGTTCGAGGTCGCGCCCGACCTCGCGTCATTCCAGACCTACCACTCGCGCGGCCTGCCCGATTGGCCCATCTGCTCGCCCGGAGCGGCCGCGATTGCCGCGGCGCTGAACCCGGACACAGCCGACGGCTACCTTTACTTCGTGGCCAAGCGCGACGGCAGCAACACCCATGCGTTCGCACGGACCTACGCCGAGCACCAGGCCAACATCCGCCTCTACTGGGGCGACGGCGCGACACCTGCGCCCACACCTTCGCAGTCCGAGCCCACACCTTCACAGGGAGCAACGCCATGACCCTTGTCGCCGGACGAATCCCCACCCAGGCCGATGAGACGCGCTGGCGGCTGGCAGATGCGGCTGCCCGACCGCGACGGCTGGCCGCGCTGCGCGAACGCATGGCACGTGAGGGTGTGGGC
This sequence comes from Chloroflexota bacterium, assembly GCA_027346765.1. Next base: position 2,409 of record DAIERN010000158.1, read on the forward strand.
GCCTACTTCGGCGTCCGGCGCGAAAACATCCGCTACCTCACGGGTCTCGAGTTCGGCGAAGGGGAGGAGAAGGGCGCTGGCAACTCGGGCCAGTTCCTGGTGTCGCCGGTCGACCTCGTAGTGCTGGCCGACTCGCGCTACTTCATCCAGGTCGTCGAGCAATGCCCCGACGCGCGGATGGAGAAGGTTTACAACGACTTCTTCGAGCGCTGGCCGCGCCTTCTCGCCGGGATCGGCTCACCCAAACGCGTCGCGGTTGAGGCGAGCTTCGTGTCCAAGCTCACCTGGGAGCGGATGGCCGCGGCCGCGCCCGACGTGGAGCTGGTCGCTGCCGAGAACTGGGTCGAGGCGCTCCGCCAGACAAAGGAGCCACAGGAGATCGAGCGCGTGGCCGCGGCCTGCGCGGTGGCCGACGCCGCGCTCGAGCGCGTGTCGCGCACCATCAAAGCCGGTATGACCGAGCACGACGTCGCGCTGGCGCTCGAATGGGACATGCGCACCAACGGCGCTGAGGCGCTGGCCTTCGACACGACGGTCCTTTCCGGGCCGCGCGCCGCACTGCCGCACGGCTCGCCCGGCGCGCGCCGGATCGCGGCCGGTGAAGTGCTGCTGTTCGACTTCGGCGCGCAGGTGTGCGGCTACCGGAGTGACACGACTCGCACCCTGTTCGTGGGCGAGCCGTCGGCGCGTGACCTGGAGATCTACGCGCTCGTGGCCCGGGCCCAGCAGGCGTCAATTGACGCCCTGGCGGCCGCGCTGGCCGGCGGCGGGCCGCTGCCCTCAGGCCGGTCGCTGCACATCATCGCGCGCGACATCATCGCTGCCGCCGGCCACGGCGATCACTTTGGCCATGGCCTGGGCCACGGCATCGGACTGGCCACGCACGAGCTGCCCGGCCTGGGTCTCTCCGCGGCGGACACGCCCATGCCCACGCCGACGACGTTCACCGTCGAGCCGGGCGTCTATCTCGAGGGCGAGATGGGTGTGCGCATCGAGGACACGATGGTCTTGGATGCCTCGGCCGGCTGGCTGGAGCACCTGAGCTTGTTTCCAAGGGATGTCGTCGTAGTCGGCTAATCTTCGCCCGTGATTTCAACAGGCGACCTCAAGAAGGGTGTCGTCATCCAGCTGGATGGCGAGATCTGGCAGATCCTCGATTACCACCACATCAAGATGGGCCGCGGGTCGGCGCAGGT
>DAIERN010000159.1 GCA_027346765.1 Chloroflexota bacterium
TTGGTCGGGTTCTCGAGGCCCCACGAGAAGCTCGAGTAGCTGCCCTGCCCTTTGATGGTCAGCGCCGCCGCCGGAAGCGATGAGACGGCGAGCACCAGCGTCGCCATGAGACTGGCGATGAATGCTCGGGAAAGGAATCGATTCATGTCTTACTCCGTTCGTTCATCACGGCTATGGCATGATCGGCCGATCGGGGTCGTCGCCTATTCGTCATCTGAGCCTGATTGTGGGAGGCACGAGACGTGGCGCCAACCGTGGAATCACGGGATCGAGCGTCGGCTTGTGTCTTGCCGGTGGATCGCCCTGGACCTACGCTGGGTCACATGCTCGTGGGACGACAGGAGGAGCTGGCGCGCATCAACGCGCTGATCGCGCGCGCGCGGCGCGGCCGCGGAGGAGCGCTGGCCATCCGCGGTGTAGCCGGCATCGGCAAGACCGCCCTGCTGTCCGAGACCGTCGCTCGTGCGCGCGGGATGCGGGTACTTGCGACCGCTGGGCACCAGACGGAGTCGACGCTGCTGTTCGCGGGACTCTCCGACCTGGCGGCACCCATCCTCGGCCACTTGGCCGCGGTACCGCCGCCCCAATCGGCCGCGCTCCGCGGCGCGCTCGCGCTGGACGTGCCGTCGCCCGGCGATCGCTTCGCGGTCTGCGCTGCAGCGCTTGCGTTGCTGCGGTCGGCATCCGTCGACCGCCCGATCCTGATCGTTACCGATGACGCTCACTGGCTCGATGGACCGTCAGCGGAGTGCCTCGCGTACATCGCCCGGCGGGTCGGCGGGACTCCGATCGCGGTGCTTATCTCGCTGCGCACCGAGGATGGGGGCGTGGTCGACCTTCGGGATCTCGACGTGCTCGACCTGGGGCCGCTCGAACCGGCCGACGCCAGGTCCCTCCTCGAACGAGCGGCCCCCGACCTGGCGGCGGCTGCGCACGAAACCATCTTGGCCACCGCCGCTGGCATCCCGCTCGGCTTGCTCGAATTGCCCGCTTCGCTCGCGCCCGACGAGCGAACAGGCGAGCGTCAGCCCAGGGGGCCTCTGCGGCCCACCGACGCTATCCGCCGTGCGTTCGAGGGTCGCATCGCCAGGCTGGCCGATGACACTTCGCGCGCGCTGTTGGTCGCTGCCGCGACCGAACCCGCCGAGATGGGCACCGTGGCGGCCGCCTGCCGGGCGGTGGGCGTGGATCCGCGTGCCCTGGAGCAGGCAGAGCGGGAACGCCTGATCGTCATCGATTCCGGCCGGCTGGAGTTCGGACATCCGCTGGCGCGGAGCGTGGCGTACCACGCGGCGACGAATGCGGAGCGCCGCCGAGTGCACGCGGCGCTCGCGGGAGTGACGTCCGGAGAGAGCCGCGCTTGGCACCTCGCGAGCTCCGCGGCTGGCCCGGACGAGGAGGCAGCCGACGCGCTGGACGAGGTTGGACACAGGGCCGTCGCGCGGCGCGGTTATGCCGTCGCCTCGGCCGCCTTCGAGCGCTCAGCGAGGTTGACGCCACCCGGCGATCGGCGCGCGGCCCGCTTCCTGGCCGCAGCCGCAGCCGGCGCTGCAGCCGGCCGGCCGTCGCCTGCGACCGCCCTTCTCGACCAGGCGACAAACGAGACATCGGACCCGCATCTCCTCGCGTCCATCGAGCAGCAGCGTGGTGCCGTGCTGATGATGACCGGGCCTCCATCCGCGGTGGTCGAGCGCCTGCAGCGTGCCGCGCAGCCGCTATTCACGAGCGATCCGGACCGCGCGGCCGAGATGCTCGCCGATGCCGCCATTGCCGCCAGCGCGGCGGGTCACTGCCGCGCCGCGTTGACGATCGCCGAGAAGGCAGCCAGCCTGCTGTCCGCGAAATCCAGTACGCTCGCTCGGGCGCACGCTCTTGCCGCGCGCGGTCACTGCCGGCTGCTCACGGGCCTGACCGCACAGGCCGGTTCCGATATCGCCGAAGTCCGAAAGCTGGTGCCATCGATCCCACCCGGCTGGCAATCGATGGGCGCCGTGATGGTCGCCCTCGACACGTACCTGCTCGTCGTGGACCCAGTTGCCGCTCGCGACGTGTCCCAAGCTCACGCCGCCGCGATGCGCGAGGCAGGCGCGCTGAGCGGCCTTCCCTACGCGCTCAGCATGGGTGTCATGTCGGGCATTTGGGTCGGGCCGTGGGCGTCGCTGGAAAGCGAGGCCCGTGAGGCGGTCGCGCTATGCGAGGAGACCGGACAGGAGCCCACCCTCGGCTACGCGCTCTACTGCGTCGCGCGGCTGACAGCTGCATGGGGGCGCGAGGACGAGTGTCGCCGCGCGGTTTCCCGGGCGCTCGAGCTGGGCGAGCGGGCGGGGCTGGGGAGCGTGATCTCGTTCGCCACGGCCGCGCTCGGCTTCCTGGAGCTGAGCCTGGGTCGAATCGCTCAGGCCATCGAGGTGCTCGAGCGCGCCCAGCAAGGCCTTGACGAACAGGGCATCGGTGGGCCGACGCTGGTGCCCGTCATGCCCGACCTGATCGAGTCGTACGTGCGCGCCGGGCGGGGAATCGATGCGGTGCGGATGGCCGATCGACTGACAGGGCAGGCCGAGGCGACGGGTGGGCGCTGGGCACTCGGCGCCGCCGCGCGGTGCCGGGCCCTGACGAGCGATGCCAGTCCTGACGCCGGGTTCGCTTTGGCCCTGGAGCTGCACGATGGGTCGCTGCCCTTCGAACGGGCCCGCACGTTGCTTGCCTACGGGCAGCGCCTGCATCGCCTCCGGCGTCGCGAAGAGGCGCGTACGCGGCTGCGCGAGGCGATCGACATCCTTGCCGAGCTCGATGCGCGGCCTTGGCTGGCCGTGGCACGGGGCGAGCTGCGCGCGGCGGGCGCCGTCACGCGCACCGCCCGCCCACCCACCGTCCTCTCTCCGCAGGAATGGCGGGTCGCGTTGGCTGTTTCGCGCGGCGCCACGAACCGCGAAGTTGCCGCGCAACTCTTCCTCAGCCCACGGACCGTTGAGTCGCACCTCGAGCAGATCTACCGGAAGCTTGACCTGCGATCGCGGACACAGCTGGCGACGTATGCTGCGGCGAAGCGCCAAGGCGACTGAGACTCCGACCGATCTCCTTTGCTGTATCCTAAGTCGTCGCGCCGCCGTAGCTCAATTGGTAGAGCAGCGGTTTTGTAAACCGCCGGTTGCGGGTTCGAGTCCCATCGGCGGCTCCAAAGAGGACAAACAACTGAATAAGGCTGCGCGCGCCACACCGCGCGGCGACTCTCAGTGGGTAGGTTGAGCAGGTGGTGAGCTCCGCTGACTGTAGATCAGCCGTCTGTCGACTGTGGGGGTTCGATTCCCTCCCTGCCCACCATCACTTCAACTAATCTCCGGTAGCCACCGGGCCCACATAGCTCAGCTGGCAGAGCACTTCCTTGGTAAGGAAGAGGTCTTGGGTTCAAGTCCCAATGTGGGCTCCAGCTCCCGGCATCGCCCAGTCGCCATCCCCATTAGAGGTGTAGGAACCAGACTCCCATGGCCAAGAAGAAGTTCGAGCGCACCAAGCCGCACGTCAACATCGGCACCATCGGTCACATCGACCATGGCAAGACCAGCCTGACCGCGGCCATCACCAAGTACCTGAGCCTGAAGGG
>DAIERN010000015.1 GCA_027346765.1 Chloroflexota bacterium
TGCTGCTGCTGGCGTTTGTATCGGTGCTGGTCTCGGTGATCGTCAGCGCGGCGATCGTCGAAATCGGCGATTCGGTATTCCGCGGTCGCCCGGTGTCGGTGCAGCGCGCGCTGGGTTTCGCCCTTGGCCGGGCACCATCGGTCATCGGAGCGCAGCTGTTGCTCGTCCTCGCGGCCTTTGGCGTGCTGTTGCTGGGTCTCGTGTTTGGGATTCTCCTGATGTCCGCGGGCAGCTGGGCCATCTTCCTCGGGCTGATCGTGATTGTCGGTGCCTTCGCGGCGCTCATCTTTCTGGAGGTGCGCTGGTCACTCGTGGTCCAGGCGGTGGTGCTGGAGAAGATGGGGGCGGTCGACGGCCTGTCGCGCTCGTGGCGGCTGGTGGCCGGTTCGGGCTGGCGCGTGCTGGGCTACATCATCTTCATCGGGATCCTCACCGGAGTGTTCGCGGCCATCCTTGGCGCCGTGCCGCAGGCGATCCTGCGACTCGATGGCGCCACCTCGACCGGCGCCGCGGTTGGCACGGTGCTCGACGGCCTGGCGGCGACGCTGCTGGCCCCGATCACGCCGCTGGTGATGCTGTTCCTCTACTACGACCTGCGCTACAGGGCGAACGAGCCGGCACCCCAGCCGGGCGAGGATCGCCAGCTCGCCTGAGGCCGCGCCCACGGGCTATTTGCCGAAGAGCAGCTCCAGCCAGGCGTCGAGCGGGCTCTTGGCAGAAGCCGTAGCGCTGCTCCCGCCCAGCGGCACGATCTGGGGCGGCGGTGGCGCGTCGGCGGTCAGCGCAAAGACCTGCTCACCGTTCGCGCCCATGCCCAGGGCGCGTGCCTGCATCGCCTGGAATGCGTCGGTCTGGACGAGCATCAGCTCGCGCCGGCCGGATTCCAGCTGCGCCTGCAGTGCCCTGGTCTCGGCGGCCGCGGCGGTCTCTCGCTGCGTGGCATCGTTGAGCTGGCCCAGCGCCCGGCCGAAGGTCAGGAGCAGCCACAACGCGAGCACGACCAGGACGATCGCCAGGATCTGGAAACGGCGCTGTCGCAACCCGCTGCCGTGACCGATCTGGCGGCCGAGCGAATCGAGCCGGTTGCCGAGATCGGAGTCAACTGAGGTTGCACCGGGAGGTCGGGCCATCGCCCTGAGTATGCCCGCCTCGATTCAACCGCGTCGAGTGTGCGCGCAGGCAACGCGCAGTGCTATGCTGCCGCTCGATATAGAACACCTGTGCGGTATGGAGGCTGGCAACGATGCGCATCTACGCCCCGGCAGGAACAGTCGAGGTTCTTGATCGCCTGCTCGCCGAGCCTCAGGTTCGCGAAGCACTCGTCGAGCATCGCGTCCTGCCTGAGCGGGAAGCGCAGGTCGCGCCCTTCCCTGACTGGCTCGATAAGCGTCTGGTGCGCGGCCTGCACGCACAGGGCATCGAAAAGCTCTACACCCACCAGCGCGAGGCGCTCGACGCACTGCGTGACGGCAAGGACGTCGTAGTCGTCACCCCCACCGCCTCAGGCAAGACGCTGTGCTATGGCCTGCCGGTGCTCCAGGCAGTGGCCGAAGATCCGGCCGCCCGCGCGCTCTTCCTGTTTCCGACAAAAGCACTGAGCCAGGACCAGCTGGCCGCCTTCCGCGAGCTGACCGAGAAGTCGGACATCGATGTCCAGGCAGGTGTCTACGACGGCGACACGCCCGGGCCCATCAGGACCAACATCCGAACGTCCGGCCAGGTGGTGGTCACCAACCCGGACATGCTCCACAGCGCGATCCTGCCCCATCACACCAAGTGGTTCCAGCTGTTCGAGCAGCTGCGCTACATCGTTGTCGACGAGACCCACATGTACCGCGGCATCTTCGGCAGTCACGTCGCGAACGTCCTCGCGCGGCTGCTCCGGTTGTGTGCCCACTACGGCAGCCACCCGCAGATCATTTGCTGCTCGGCGACCATCGGCAATCCCAGGGAGCTCGCCCAGACCCTCACCGGCCGCACTATGACGGTCATCGACCGCAACGGCGCGCCGGCCGGCGAGAAGCACGTGGTCATCCTGAATCCGCCGGTCATAGACCAACGCAGCGGCGTCCGGCCGGGTCCGCTGGGCCTGTCGCACCACACGGCACTGAGCTTCCTGCGCGCCGGGCGCCAGACGATCGTGTTTTCCAAGGCGCGCGTCGCGGTAGAGCTGCTGCTCACGTCGCTGCGCGAGGCGTTCCGCGAGGGCCGCGGACCGCTGAAAAGGATTCGCGGCTACCGCGGCGGCTATCTGCCAACTGAGCGGCGCGACATCGAGGCGGGCTTGAGATCGGGCGAGGTGCTGGGCGTGGTCAGCACCAACGCGCTCGAGCTGGGCATCGACATCGGTCGGCTGGACGTGTCGATCCTCGCCGGCTACCCCGGCACCATCGCCGCGACGTGGCAGCAGATGGGCCGGTCGGGCCGGCGGCGCGAGCCGAGCGTGGCCATCCTGGTCGCGGGTGCGGGCGCGCTCGACCAGTTCGTCGCCAACCACCCCGAGTTCCTGTTCGAGACATCGCCTGAGGAGGCGCGCCTCGACCCGACCAACCTGCACGTGCTCCTCGCGCACGTCCGCGCGGCGGCATTCGAGATGCCCTTCGAGAGCGGCGACTCGCTGTCAGGTGTTCCCACAGATGACCTCCTCGCGTTCCTCGCCGAGGAGGGCCACGTGCGCCTCGCCGACGACAACCGCTGGTATTGGGCGAGTGAGAACTTCCCCGCGTCAGAGACCTCGTTGCGCGTTGGCGCGCCGGAGAACGTGGTCATCATCGACACCTCGCCGGACCGTCCGCGCGTCCTGGGCGAGGTGGACCTGTTCAGCGCCCAGGTGCTCGTCCACGAACACGCCATCTACATGCACGAGTCGGCGCAGTACCACGTGGACCGGCTGGAGTGGGGCGAGCGCAAGGCGTACGTCCACAGGATCGACGCGGACCACTACACGTACGCGAACCGCGCGGTGACGCTCAAGCCGCTGGACGTCTTCGCGGAGGCGTCCGCCACGGGGGGCTCGCGGGCCCACGGCGAGGTGATGGTCTCATCGATCGCGACGCTGTTCAAGAAGCTGCGTCTCGAGACCCACGAGAACCTGGGCTGGGGCAAGATCCACCTGCCCGAGATCGAGCTGCACACGACGTCGTTCTGGGTGGCACTGGGGCCGCAGTTCGACCCGTGGCGACGCGATGAGCTGGACGTCGCGCTGGCCGGCGCAGGCCGGGCGATGCAGACCGTCGCGTCAGTGCTGCTCATGTCTGACCCCCACGACATCGGCATGGTCGCCCAGGTGCGCTCGCCCCACCAGGAGAAGCCCGTCGTCTATCTCTACGACGCGGTGCCCGGCGGCGTCGGCCTGGCCGCGCGGCTGTATGACCGCCACGCAGAGCTCGTCGCGGGCGCGCTGGGCCTTGTCGAGGCGTGTGGCTGCACGGAGGGCTGCCCGGCGTGCGTCGGGCCGCGCATCGAGGCCAACGGCCTGGCCAAGGAGTGGTCGCTGCGGCTGCTGCGCGAGCTGGTAGGCACCGCGTCAGCCCAGAAGGCGGCGTGACAGGCTAGCTGGCACTGTTCTGCTAGACCTTGTCGGCGTGGCAACTTCGGCAACGGCCGTACTCACGCGGCGGCTCGATCGATTGAGGTCGGCCAACCGACGCGCCGGACCGCCCGTACTAACGGAGAGACCGGACCATGCATGCGGTCTGGCGGAGACCATCAACGGGCGGGCGATTCGTAGTCCACGGGGCGCGGTAGTCATCGCCGAACACACGGTCGCTCTGCCCATACAGCGCCACTTGCTCGCGGCACTGCCCTACCCCATCGAATCTGGCCACCCTCTCGTTTGTCTGGATCTGGAAACGACCGGATTGGGGACGGCGGCCGGCACGGTGGCGTTCCTGGTGGGATTGGGCACTTGGGATGGCGACCTGTTCACCGTGCGCCAGCTGCTGCTGCCTGACCATGCCGATGAGGACGCCTTGCTTGATGCGATCGTCGAGGCCGTCCCGGCCGACTGCTGGCTGGTGACATACAACGGCCGCACCTTCGACTGGCCGCTGTTGGTGGCGCGCTTCCGGGTGCATCGCCGAGCTGCCCCTTCGTTCGCCGGGCATCTCGACCTGCTGCCGGTGGCCAGGCAGTTGTGGAAACACCGCACGGGCAATGCTCGACTGGGCACGATCGAGGACGCCGTCTGCGCAGTCGTGCGCGAAGGGGACCTGCCCGGCGCGCTCATCCCGGAGCGCTACTTCGGCTATCTGCGGTCGCGCCGCGGCGAGCTGTTGCGTGACGTGGTTGAGCACAACCACCAGGACATCGTGTCGCTGGGCTTGCTGCTGCGCGTGCTGGGCGGCTACGCGTCGGCTTCTGCGTGGCCGGCGCTGCACCCGGGCGATCTGCGTGGCCTGGGGCGGGCGTACATGGCTCGCGGCAGGGTGGACGACGCTCTGCGCTGCGTTGAGGCGGCGCTGGTGGCCGACGCATGGGCGAGCGGCGTTATCGATGGCGCCAGCATCCGGCGCCACCTCTGCGCGGAGCGCGCTCGCCTGCTGGCGCGGCTAGGCCGGATGGCGGAGGCGCATGCCGCGTGGCTGGAGATCGCGCTGCGCGGCGGCCCTGGAGCGGCCCTCGCCTGGCTCCACGTTGCGCGCCACCGCGAGCATCGCGAGCGCGACATTGGTGCAGCGCTGGCAGCATGCCGTGAGGCCGCGGCCGTCGCTGAGCGGGCGCGGCTGTGGGACCGGCCCATGCTCGCGATCGAGGCAGATCTGTCCCGGCGCATGACGCGTCTGCGGCGCAAGTCGTTCGCCACAAGAGGACTCAATCGAAGTGTCGGTCGCGCAGCCTGACCAGCACTTCGGCGACGGCTTGTGAATCGGGCACGTTCGCGAGACCACGCGCCGTCACGTTGATGCTGGCTGCGGCCGCGGCGATCGCCAGGTGTCGCCAGCCGTCCGTGGCAGGCGCGAGGCTCCGTGCGGCCAGCCACGCCGCGACGAAGACATCGCCGGTTCCAGTCGTGTCAATTGGCACGCGCCGTGGCAAAGGCGGAATAAGCCGGCCATGCAGACGGCCATTCCCCACCTGCAGCGCGACCGCACCAAGTGCCCCATGTGTCAAGAAGAGGCGCTGAGCGGGCCCGACCAGCTCGTGGATGGACGCGTCCGGAAGGGCATCCTCGGCGCTCACGAAGAGCGCATCCGCACGCGCAACAAGCGGATTGCGCGTCAAGGCGAGGCGCCTGACGGGTCGACTCGGGATCAGCTCGCGCAGCAGGCCCTGCCAGGCCAGGGCCACGAAAGCATCCGGCGCCAGGGCCGTTGCCCAGTCGGAGGTCAGCTCAGCCGCGACCGGCCCCAGCAGCACCGTCTGGGACGTGCGCCAGGCGTCCGGGATCGCCGTCGTGGGCATGGTCTCACTCGCTTGGTGCGCGATCTGAACCCTGCCCGCCGCGGTCTGGCGATTGTCGAAGATTGGTCCGCGCTCAAGAGGGACGAGCTCGAGGTCGACGCCCGCGGCGCGCAGGATGTCAAGCTCGGCTGCCCGGGAAGCCTGGGCGTCAACGCCCATCAAGGCGCGGACTGAAACTCCGAGTCGCGCAGCGGCAAGCGAGGCGTAGCAAACCGTGCCACCCAGACGCCAACCTCGACCATCCATGGGGTCGACGTCCCGTGCAGCCGCGCCCACGATCATGATCGGCGCTGGCGCGTCCCTACCTATACTCGGTCTGACCACGGAACCAACAGGGAGAGTCGGTGTACTTCTACGAGCTGCACGAGGTGGACGACGATCTGTTCGCCAACGTCCTGCTTGCCCATGACGCCGAGTATGACGAGCACGAGTTCCTTGAGCTTGTGCTCGAAGCGCGTGATGCAATCGGCAAGACCTTCGAGGAGGAGTCGCTCATCGAGGGCATCGCCGCGGAGCTCGAGCGCAAGCACGGCTTCGTCCAGGTTGAGGCCAACCTGCGCGCCGCGGTGCGTGTGTCGGCCGAGGAAGGTGAGACCGTCATCACCGCCGTTGATGAGCGCCAGGCGACGATGCCCACTGAGGAAGACGACTTCCGCACGATGCTGGTCGAAGTCGAGCCCGAGGATCGCCCCTACCGCGACAACAACTGAGCCAGCCCGCGCCTGTTCCGGCCGGGCGGCGATCAGGAAGAGTGCAGGATTTCGATCACGTCTCCCGAAACGACCTTGTAGGTCTTGCCTTCTGAGCGCAGCTTGCCCTGCTTGCGCGCCTCGGCCATCGAGCCCAGCGCCAGCAGATCCTCGACCGAGACGGTCTCGGCGCGAATGAAGCCGCGCGCGATATCCGTGTGGATGGCGCCGGCGGCGTCCACGGCGGTTGACCCCGCCGGGATGGTCCAGGCGCGCGTCTCATCAGGACCGGCAGTGAAGAACGAGATCAGGCCCAGCAGCTTGTAGCTCAGGCGGATGACACGCTCGAGCGAGGGCTCGGTCAGGCCCAGGTCAGAGCGGAACACCTCCGCCTCTTCGGGGTCGAGCTGGCCGATCTCCATCTCGATCTTGGCCGATAGGGCTTCCACCTGGGAGTGCCTGTGGTCATAGCGCTTGGCTATCCCGGCCGCGAGGTCCGCTGCCTTGGCGATATCGGCCTCACCTATGTTCAGCAGCACCAGGACGGGCTTCTCGGTCAGAAACCGGAAGCCGCGCACCCGCTTGGCCTCGTCCTCACCCAGCTCGATGTCGCGGATGGGCCGACCTTCACGCAGCGCGGGCGCAAGCTTCTCGAGCACCGCAAGCTCGCGATCGTTCGACTCGCGCTCCGCGGGCGAGCCATGGTGACCCTGGACTTTGAGCTTCTCGATGCGCTTGTCGACCTGCGCGAGGTCGGCCAGGACGAACTCGAGATCCAGCCGCTCGATGTCTCGCCACGCATCCACCGAGCCGTCGGGGTGCGGCACGGACGGGTCCTCGAAGGCGCGCACGACGTGGAGCAGCTCGTCAGCGGTTCGCAGCCGGGCCAGTTGGTCGGCTGGGATCTCCGCCGCCTCGATGCCGTCGGCTGATGTGGGCGGTGCGGGCAGGTCGACGTAGGTGACGTCGGCCGCGACTTCCTTCTTGGGCCTGAAGAGCTCCGTCAGCCGCGTGAGCCGCTCGTCGGGCACCTTGACCACGCCGACGTTGACGGTCATGCCGCCGAAGCCACCGGTCTCGGCGTTGCCACGGGTGAGCGTGTTGAAAACAGTTGTCTTGCCGCTCCGGGCAAGCCCGACTATCGCTACCTGCACCGCCGGAGTCTAGGGCGGGCCGCCACAACCGACCTAGTAGCCAGCCCCCGGATCAACCAGGTTGAGCAGCGGCTCGCCGCGCGCGAAGCGCCCCAGGTTGTCACAGAACAGCTCGATGCTGCGATCGAGCACGCGGCCCGATGACCACGACGTGTGCGGGGTCACGATGACGTTGGGCGTCGAGTAGAGCTCCGAGTCGGCCGGCAGCGGCTCCTCCTTGAACGCGTCGAGCACGGCGCCGCCAAGGGTGCCGTCGCGGACCGCGCGGACGAGGGCGCGTTCGTCGACCAGTGCGCCGCGCGCAACGTTGATCAGCCATGCCCCCGGCTTGGCGTGCTTGAACATCTCGGCGTCGAACAGGTCGGCCGTGTCCGCGGTGAGCGGCAGGGCGAGCACGATGAAATCGCTCTGCGCCATCAGCTCCGGCAGATGATCCGGCGTGAGCACCTCGGCAATCCCCTCCACCCCTTCGGCCGATTCGTCGCCGGTCTTGCGCCGGATCGCGACGACCCGGCAGCCGAACTTGATGGCGAGCTCCGCCACGCGCCGGCCGATCGAGCCCAGGCCGACCACGCCCACCGTGACGTCACTCATCTCTCGCCCGGCGAGCGGCTGCCAGGTGCGCTCGCTGTGGAGCTCGAGCAGCTGCGGCAATCTGCGGCTGATTGCGAGGACCATCATCAGCACGTATTCGGCGATTGGGTCGCTGAACACGCCCCGCGCGTTGGTGATCGCGAGGCCGCGCTCCAGCGCAGCCGGGGTCAGGACGCGCTCGACGCCAGCCGTCGCCGAGTGGACCCACATCAGGTTGGGACAGCGGCCGAGCAGCCGATCGAAGATGCCCTGCGGCAGCGGGCCGCGGAGCAGCACCTCCACGTCCGAGAGATCGCCGTCGGCGAGGCCTTCCAGCGAAACGCTGACAAGGCGGCTGCCGGGCGCCGCATCGGCGATGCGCGCCAGGTCCTGCGGCCGGTAGCGCGCCGACAGAATGGGCGAGACGCCGATCGCCTTGGGCACGCCGTTGGGGCCGGTGCCAGGTCCGCTCCGGCGCATGCTCACGGTCTTCACGCGGAGCGCGCGAGGGCGCCCGGCACGACGCGGTTGACCCACAGCTGCGGGTCGGCGAGCTCGGCTTCGCTGGGCAGTGATCCGGGGCCGCGCCACAGCGCGTCGATTGCCTCCTGACCGCCGCGCGCCGCCACGCGGGCGACGAAACGCTCGCCGCGGCGGTATTGCTCGAGCTTCAGATCGAGCCCGGTGATGCGCGCCACGAGCCTGTCGAACGCGCCCTTCCGTTGTGCGCGGCGGGCCTCGAACCGCGAACGGATGCCGGCGACGTTCGGCAACACCTGCGCGCCGACCTCGTCCATGACCCAGTCGCTGAAGCCTTCGAGCAGACTCATGACGCGCTGCGTCTCTTCGAAGAGGACGCGCTGCTCCGGCGAAAGGAACGCGGCGATAGGGTTGTCATGCGCCTCACGCACCCGGCGCACGAGGCCGCCCAGGCCGTCCGACTGGATGGACCTGGCCTGATCCAGCACACCGGTCAGCTGCCGCTCCAGGTGATCCCGCAAATAGGGCCGCAACCAGTCATTGGCCTCGAACTCGAACGCATGGGTCGCCTCGTGGAGGACGATCCAGGTCCTGAATTCAGAAGGCTCGACGCCCAGGGTGGCTGCGGTGAGTCGGATGTTCTCCTCGACGAAGAGGAGGTTACCCGGCGTGGCTTCCGCTGAAAGCAGCGCGACGTCGTACTGGCCCAACACCCGCGAGCCCATGTAGCCCAGCAGGAAGCCCAGCTGCTGTGTGGTGAGAAAGCGGTTGGCCATCTTGGCCAGGTCCGAAGCGAGACCGGCGCGAGGCGGCCGTCCGGCAGCCGCGGCCAGCAGGTGCGGCTCAATGCGATCGACGATTGCCGCGAACGTGGCGACGTTGGCGCGCGCCCAGTCGGGCCGGTCCACCACCGCGTGGCGCTCCACTACACCGGGGAGCGGCTGACCCAGGCGCGCCTCCAGCAGGGGCACGACGCGCGCCATGGCCCGGGCGTAATCGTCCTGCGCGGCAAGCAGCTCGCTGCGTGACAGCGCGCCGGGCACGGTTCGCAGCCGGTTAACCGCGAGCTGTTCGACGCGCGGCCAATCCACGAGGCCCAGGTGAGCGGTCTTCCGGGCGCGGCGCACGATGTAACGCCCGGCAAGGGCCAGGCCCGCCGCGCCCGCGGCAAGACCCAGACCCAGTGCCGCGTCCGTTCGTGACGAACGCGACTCCGGCCGTCGCCGCTGGGCGGTGGTCACGCGGCGCCTGCGACTGCGACCCGCTCGACCTGGGTGAAGTCGGTGCCAAAGAGTCGAGCAGCGATGAGCTCGAACGCGGCGACGTCGCCGGTCGTGAGCTGGACGTGCTGCGCGGCCGCCCCCGCCGGCGCGTTCAGGTCGTGCATCTCGAGCAGGTGGGCGAGCGCGCTCGCAGTGGCGGTCGCGGTGTCGATCACCGCCACGTCGGGGCCGACGATGTCACGGAAGATGTGCGCCAGGAGGGGGTAGTGGGTGCAGCCCAGCAGGAGCGTGTCCGGGTCCCGGTCCGAGTCGGTGATGGGGGCGATTGACCGGCGCACGACATCCTCGACCAGCGGCCCGTCCAGCCGGCCGGCCTCGACGAGCGGCACCAGGTCCGGGGTCGCCTGCTCGATCACCTCGACGAACGGGTCCTCTTCCTTGATCGCCTGGAAGTAGGCGTGCGAGCGGATGGTCGCCGCGGTGCCGATCACGCCGACCCGCCGGTTGCGCGTCGCCAGGGCCGCAGCCGTGGCGCCAGGGCGAACCACGCCCAGCAGCGGCATGTTGTAGCGCAGCCGCAGGTTAGGCAGGGCTACTGCGGACGACGTGTTGCAGGCGACGACGATCGCCTTAACGTCGCGCGACGCGAGCTCATCGAGGCACTCCGCGGAAAATCGTTTTACCTCGTCGTCTGTCCGCGGGCCATACGGGGCACGCGCGTTGTCGCCGATGTAGATCGTCGATTCGTCGGGCAAGCGCCGGATCACTTCGCGCAGCACCGTCAGCCCGCCAACCCCGGAATCGAAGAAGCCGATGGCGCGCCGGTCGCTCATTACTGCGCCGTGGACTGTTGCGCGTCGCGCGCCCAGCGAGCGGCGTTGTCTGCTGCCGCGCGGTGCTCCTCAGCCATCGATCGCGCAAGTGCCTTGGCGATCGAGATGACATCGCCAGTGATCTGCTGCTTGGGAGCAAGGGTGATGAACGGCTCGCCGCGATTGTTCGCGTCCAGCACGAGAATGCCGTCGCTGACCACCTCGAAATCGGGCAGGCGGCCGAGGAGCTTGACCACGTCGTCGCGCGCCATGCCGCCCTTTGAATCCGCGCGATTGGCGAGGTAGCGCACGCGCGACGTGGGGTAGTTGATGGCGTTGAGCGTGTCGGTCATGGCCCGCGCGCGATGAAGCGAAGGCCACTCGTAGGTGACCACCTGGATGATCTCGTCCGAGGCATCGAGGTACGCCAGGAGCGTGTCGTCGACCGTGGTCGCGGTATCGATGATGACCACGTTGTAGATCTTGCGCATCAACGATATGAGACGCTCCAGGTCGCGCACTGTGACCATCTCGGCGAGCTCGATCCGGGGCGGCGCGAACAGCACCTCCACGCCCGACTTGTCGCGGTACATGACCTCCTGGAGGTCGGCCCGCTGCACGCGGTTCGTGGGTAGGTTGACGATGGACGCCGTGTCGTCGGGTATGCGGAGGAGGTTGCGCACGTCACCGAACTGGAGGCTGCCGTCGATCAACGCGACGGTCAGGCCCTGCGCGACGAGCGCTGCGCCGATGTTGTAGGCGAGAGTGGTCGTGCCAACGCCACCCTTGGCACCGAACATGGCGTAGACGCGCGATACGGCCTCAGGCGCGCGAGCCTTGTGCTCGGTGTGCATCTGCTCGAGCAGGTGCATGAAGTCGAAGCCTGAGAAAGGCATTGCCAGGACACGCGTCTCGCCCATCCCGTCGCCGATCGCGATCGGCTTCTGGGGCACCGTGAGACAGATGATGGGCACGTCCATGCCCTGGTCGCGCATATCGGCGGCAACCTGGAGGCCGTTGATCTTGCCCTGGAGCAATGCGTCCACGATGAGTACGTCGGGCTGGTGCTCGCGGACCTGCTCGGCCACGGTCGCGCCGTCGGTCACGACCTCGAGCAGCTTGATCCGGGTCTGGGCGTCGAGCAGGTTGCGGATGTACTGCGCAACCTGCGGCATGTCTTCCACGAGCAGCAGACGGATCTGCGCGTCAGATTGAGGTCCGGCCACCGACCGACTCTATATCACGCAGCACGAGCACGACGCGCTCGCTGGCCTCCGACCACGGGCCCAGGTTGTAGTCGCCGGCGATCACCTCCGGCGCCAGCCCGGCGGCACGGGCCGCGGCCACGAGATCGTCCCTAGCCATGAAGCTGATGGCGTCCTCGCGGGTGGCGCGTCGCTCGGACTCGTCAGGGCGGGCGACGTCGAAGACCGTGCTGAGCTTGGCGGTGTGCGTCGCGGCATCGTAGGTGGCGGCCGTCGTCTTGGCGACGCGCTCGCCGGTTTCGGTGTCAGTACGCAACCAGTCGAGCACCTGGCGCCCGTCGTACAGCTCCAGGTCGTCTGGTTTAGGCAGCCAGACGTCGACAACGGCGCGGCCACCGGGCGCCAGGTGGGCGCGCATTACCTTGAGGGCGCGCTGCTGAGCGCCGCGGCCGTGGAGCAGCAGCAGGCTGTTGAGCGCCACGAAGACAAGCGCGAAGCGCTGCTCCAGCGCCAGTGTCGTCAGGTCGTGCTGGATCAACGTGAGGCGGCCGGCGGCGCCGCTGCGCTGCCATTTGGCGCGCGCCCGCTCGAGCATCTGTGGGTCGTTGTCGACGCCGGTCACCTCATGGCCGGCCGCCGCGAGCGGCACTGCCACCCGGCCAGTGCCCACGGCGAGCTCCAGGACTGGGCCGTGCGCCTCAGCGGCCAGGCGCTGGTACAGGACGAGATCGCCCGGATTGGTCAGCAGGTCGAGGTCGTAGTAGCGCGCCAGGCTGGCGTCGTGGGTCCGTTGGCGCGAGGTGCTCGTCAGCCGCCTGCCCCCGCGGCGTGAACGCCTTTGCCAGCCGCCGGCATGGTCGCGTCCGATGGCGCGAAGCGCACCGGCAAGCCGTCGCGCTTGCGCACCGCGAGCGCGCTGATCGCCTCCAGGACGCACCTGTGCGCAGCCGCGGCCGTGACGTCGGCGTGGTCGTACGGCGGCGACACCTCGACAATGTCCATGCCGGCAAGCGGCACCTTACCGACGATGCGCCTGATCGCGCGCAGCAGCTCGCGGGTGAGCATGCCGCCCGGCTCGGGCGTGCCCGTGCCGGGTGCGTTGCCCGGATCGAGCACGTCGATGTCGATCGACAGGTAGATCGCGTCGGGACCGTCGAGCGCCTCGGCTATTGCGTCGTCAATGACGGCCTCCGCGCCGCGCTCCTCGATCTCACGCATCAGGTGCCAGCGCAGCCCGTGCTCTTTCATCCAGTCAAGAACGGCGCGTGTCGGCCAGTAACCGCGCAATCCCACCTGGACGAAGTTGCGGCCATCTATCGCGCCTGACTCGATGAGCCGACGCATGGGCGTGCCGTGGCCGGCGAGGACGCCCCAATCCTCGTTCGCCGTATCCGCGTGCGCGTCGAAATGAACGATGCCCACGCTCCGCGGATGGCGCGCCTCCGCCACCGCGCTCGCCGACGGCCACGTGATGGAGTGGTCACCGCCCAGCACGATGGGTATCGCGCCAGTTCGCGCGACATCGAGCACCTTCCGAAAGACCATAGCGTGGCCGCGGTCGAGCGCGCTCGGCGCGACGTTCGCGTCGCCGGCGTCCACGACCGACAGGTGCTCGAAAGGCGCAATGTCGAGCTGGAGCGAGTATCCCCCGTGGGTGTATGACGCCTGGCGGATGGCGCGCGGCCCAAACCGCGCCCCGGGCCGATAGCTGACGGCCTCGTCTACCGGCGCGCCGACGATCGCCACATCGGGCGCTTTCTGGGCAAGCTCGGCTGCGTCTTCAACCAGCGGCCTGTTGCAGAAGGACAGGGTGACGCCCGTGTATGCCGGAACCTCGGGGCGCAGGAAGACCTCGTACGGTCGGTCCCAGCCGTTTAGGCGGGCAAAATCGGGCCGAGCGTGCTCGCGGGTCATCGCACGTTCCTCGGGTTGGGCGGGAGCCGCCGGTTCCGATAACGGTCCAGCAGGGCGCCCGCGACCATCCTAGCCGTCTAACGCTCAGTGGCGCAACGACAGCGTCAGCTCCACGAGAAGCGCCATCGCCACTACGAACACGGCGAGACGATCTGCGCGGCTCACGGAAGCTCCCGAAATGTACCCCGCGTCAACCAGCCAAGAGCTGCTCAAGCGGCGCTCTTGGGACAGATCTGGCGAAAGGGACAGTAGCCGCACGCCACAGGGTTAGGGCGCGGCTCAAACTGCTTGGCGGCAATGCCGGCGATGGCGCCGCGCAACGCCACGCGAGCCTTGTCCAGGCGCGCCCGCGACGGGGTCGCGCGTCCGACCACTCCGCTTTCCAGGAAGTGGAGCTGCATCTCAGCCGCCGGCTCGCCCGAGCGCTGCTCGTGGGCCAATGCATAGGTGTGCAGCTGAAGCGAGTCGCGCGCCTTGTCGTTGGCCTTGCGCTGGTCGTGCACGTCCGACGACTTGTAGTCGACGATCACCGTGCCGCGCTCCTCACGGTCGAGCCGATCGAAGCGGCCGCGGATACGCATGCCGTCGAGGGTGAACTCAAACGGGCGCTCCACCGCGACAACCTGGGACGGCTGGTCGATGGCACGGTCGCGGAAGGCGCTGAGAGCGCGCAGCCCCGCCGCAAACCGAGCCTCCTCGTGCTCTCGCGAGAGGAACCCCTCAGACCGCCAGTTGGCGCGAAATTCCGCCGCGAGTGCCTCGTTGGTTGGCGTCTCGCCGGCGGCGACCTGGAGGTGAAACCAGGCAACCGCCGCATGAAGCGCCCGGCCGTAGGTCAGCGCGTGGTGGGCCGGCGTGGGCAGCCCGACGACGTGGCGCAGCCGGTAACGCTCGGGGCAGTCGAGGTACTCCTCAAGCATCGAGAAGCTGAACGAGGTCGCCGGCAGCTGTGCGAGATTGGGCGGTGCGGGCGGGGCAAGTGGTGGCGCCAGTTGCGCGACGCCGGCCGACAGCGGCTGGGGCGACTTGTGAACTGGCAGGTCCAGGGCTTCGGCGATGAACTGCGAGGGCCGGCGCGCCCGCCCCGATGACCCGCCCAGGTGCGTGGTGAGGACGAGCTCGTCCATTGCCCGCGTCATGGCGACATAGAACAGGCGCCGTTCTTCGTTG
>DAIERN010000160.1 GCA_027346765.1 Chloroflexota bacterium
GCCCGCATCGGGGCCTTCGTAGCCGAGGTCGATGCGTTGTTCCATCGCACGCGGCACGAAGTCGCGCACCGTCTCCATCGTCAGCTGGACCAGGTCGACGACTATCGGCCGGTCAAGCAGCAGCAGTGCCCGACGCGCGTCGTCGGGCGGAAGGTTGGCGCTCACTGGATTGAATCGTACCCGACTGCTCGTCGCTAGAGTTAGCGCGTGGCAGGAGAGGGGCGAGGGGCGCGCCGTTACGACGCGATCGTCATCGGCGGTGGGCACAATGGCCTGACGGCCGCCGCGTACCTTGCCGGCTCGGGGTTGAAGACGCTCGTCCTCGAGAAGCGCCACGTCCTTGGTGGCGCGGCAGTGACCGAAGAGATCGTCCCCGGCTTCCGCTTCAGCGTCGCCTCCTACGTCGTCTCGTTGCTGCGCCCAGAGATCGTGCGCGACCTGGAACTGCCGCGCCACGGCCTCCAGATCCTGCCCCTCGACGGGACGTTCACGCCGCTCGACAACGACTACCTGTGGCGGACCGACGACCACGGCGCGACCCGGCGCGAGCTACGCCGCTGGTCGCTGCGCGACGCCGAGGCGTACGAGGAATACGCGCTGCTGATGGTCGAGATGGCGCGCTTCATCAAGCCCGTGCTGTCGATCGTCCCGCCTGACCCGACCCACACGGACCCGCGCGAGTTCCTGCCGCTGGCGGGCCTCGCCCAGGCCTTCCGAAAGCTGCCGCGCGTCCAGCAGGAAACCTTCATCCGGCTCATGACGATGAGCGCGGCCGAGTTCCTCGATCGCTGGTTCGAGACGGATCCGCTGAAATCGACGATGTCCGCCTCAGGCATCATCGGCACCTTCTTGGGGGTTCGCTCGCCGGGTACCGCGTATGTGCTGCTGCACCACTACATCGGCGAGGTGGATGGCGCGTTCCGGGCGTGGGGCATCCCCAAAGGCGGCACCGGCGGGGTGTCAATGGCGATCGCATCCGCGGCGCGCGAGCAGGGCGCAGAGATCCGGACCGAGGCGCCTGTCGCGCGGATCCTGACGCGCGGCGGTCGCGCCACGGGGGTGGTGCTGGAGAACGGTGAGGAGATCGATGCCGGGGTCGTGCTGTCGAGCCTGGACGCCAACCAGACCTTCCTGAAGCTCATTGAGCCGGGCACCCTGGAGCCTGACTTCGAGCGCGACGTGCGCCGCTACCGCTACCGCGGCTCGAGTGGCAAGGTCAACCTGGCGCTCGATGGGCTGCCCGACTTCAAGTGCCTGCCGGGCTTTGGCGATCACCTGCGCGGCGCGATCAGCTTCTCGCCCAGCGTCGATTACATGGAGCAGGCATACATCGACGCCCGGGAGGGCCGATTCTCCCGCCGCCCCTACATCGACATGATCATCCCGACCCTCACCGACCCGACCATGGCGCCGCCGGGCAAGCACATCATCTCGTGCTTCGTCCAGTACGCGCCGTACGAGCTGGATCCGTCGCTGGGCGGCTGGGACGCGCAGCGCGACGCCTTCGGCGAAACGGTCATCGACACCATCGCCGAGCGAGCGCCCAACATCCGCTCGCTCATCGTTGGCAAGCAGGTGCTGACGCCGCTCGACATGGAGCGCACGATCGGCCTGACTGAAGGCAACATCTTCCAGGGCGAGCTGACCCTCTCGCAGCTGTTCTTCTCACGCCCCGTGCCCGGTTACGCGCGCTACAAGACGCCGCTCAACTCGCTCTGGATGTGCGGCTCGGCGACGCACCCCGGCGGCGGCATCATGGGCGCGCCCGGCCGAATCGCGGCGCTCCAGGTCCTCAAGAGCATGGGCCGGGCATGAAGTCGCACTACGACGTGATCGTCGTCGGCGGCGGCCACAACGGTCTTGTCTGCGCGGCGTATCTCGCCCGCGCGGGGCGTGACGTGCTGGTGCTCGAGCGGCGCGATCGCGCGGGCGGTGTGCTCGCCGCGCCCGAGCTGATGCCCGGCGTGCCGGCACCGGGGCCGGTCGCGTCCACCGGCCGGCTCTCGGCGAGGATCGCCAAGGACCTGTGGCTCGACGCCCAGGGCGTGAAGCTCGTGAGCTCAGATGCGCGGCTGACCAGCATCGCCCCGGACGGCCGGGCGCTGACCCTGTGGGCCGATCCCGCCATGACCGCCGCGGAGCTGCGGCTGGCGGTACGAACTGACGGCGCGGCCTACCCGCGGCTCGACTCGGATCTGCGCGGCATGGCGAAGTTCGCCGCGCGCCTCGCTGATTCGGCGCCGCCCGACGTGGAGCGGTTGCGGGCCAGTGACCTGCGCAATGCCATGGGCCTGTGGTTCGGCTACCGCCGGCTGGGCGGCCGCCTGGCGCACGAGTTCCTACGCGTCCTGCCAATGCCGGTGGCCGACGTCGTGTCGGATTACCTTGAGGACGAGCAGCTCCGCGCCGCCATCGCCTGGCGCGGGGTGCGCTACACGACCATGGCGTCGTCCGATGCCGGATCGGCGCAGGTGCTGCTCAACGACATGGTGGGCGGCGACGGTGGCGTTGCCGGCGAGCTGGGCCTCTGCCTGGGCGGCCCGGCGGCGCTCGCTGCAGGTCTCGCTAAGGCCGCCCAGGCGCGCGGCGCGGAGATCCGGACCAACGCCCAGGTCGTGCGCGTAACGGTTAAGGACAACCAGGCGACCGGCGTCGTGCTGTCCGGCGGCGAGGAGCTGACTGCCCGGCTGGTCGTGTCGGGCCTCGATCCCAAGCGCACGCTCCTCTCCCTGCTCGAACCCGAGGTGCTTGGACCGACGATGGGCTGGGAGGTGGCCAACCTGCGTCAGCGCGGCGGGACTTCCGCGGTGATGTTCGCGTTGCGCGACCTGCCCGCATTCGGCGGCATCTCCGCCGGCGAGGCGACGACACGCCTGACCGGGCGCATCCTGTTCGCCGAGTCACTCAACCTTCTGGACCGCGCGGCCGACGCGATCAAGGCCGGCCGCCTGCCAGAGCGCTTCGCCCTCGAGGCCGTCATCCCCACGCTGCTCGATCCCTCGTTGCTCGCCGGGGCCGGCGCGACAAACGGTGTGAAGCACCTGATGAGCGTCGTGGTCCACGGCACCCCATACGCGCTGCCCGACGGTGACTGGGACGCGCGGCGTGAGGCGCTGGGCGACGCCGTCATGGCCCAGATCGAAACGGTCGCGCCGGGCTTTGGCGCGCTGGTCGTGGCGCGCAACGTGGTCACGCCGCTCGACCTGGAACGCGACTACGGCATGACCCAGGGCCACCCGCTGCACGGCGAGCCGGCGCTCGACCAATGGTTTGCGTGGCGGCCGTTCCTTGGCGCGGCGCGCTACCGGCTGCCGGTCAACGGCCTGTTCCTGTGTGGCTCCGGCGCGCACCCCGGTGGTGGCGTGACCGGCATGCCCGGCTATCGCTGTGCGCGCGAGGTGCTGGCCGCCAGGTAGACGGCTCATTTGGTCACCGAACAGCAGGCCGTACAGTACGCAGCGTGATCTGCGCCAACTGCGGGACGGAGAACACGCCCGGCGCCAAGTTCTGCAATGACTGCGGCACCGCGCTCGCTGCGGGCTGCCCCAACTGCGGCGCCACCAACAAGCCCGGCGCGCG
>DAIERN010000161.1 GCA_027346765.1 Chloroflexota bacterium
CCTCCGGATCCGGTGTTGAGGTCGACATCAGAGCCTCCACGGGGCGGAATGCAGCCTTCCACTTCTCCAGGTAGGCCGCCGCGGCTGCGGCGTCGCCGCGGTATCCGCAGCTCGCCGACGCGCCGTACTCCGGATCCACGTTGAACCCGGGGCGTGCCTCGTCGGGCGCGTCGCGTACGATGTCGCCGAATGCGCGCAACGCCCCAGCGACGTCGCGCCCGCCGATGCTGAACGCAGCCGCGTACAACGGCACGACCTGGTGCAGCCGGAAGTCCAGTCGGGTGACGACGCCGAAGTTCCCGCCACCGCCGCGGATTGCCCAGTACAGGTCCTCGTTGCTGGCAGGTCCGAGTTCAAGCACCTCACCGTCAGCGGTCACGAGCTGCGCGCCGAGCAGATTGTCGCACGCCGTTCCGTACAGGCCGCGTCCGTTCGTGTCGCCGCCCGCGAGCGTGAGACCCGCAACACCTACGGAGCCGCACGCGCCCATGGGCGTGTAGAGACCTGCGGCCAGCGTGGCCTTGAGGAGATCCCTGATCCGGGTGCCGCCACCCACAGAGGCGACTCGGCGGTCGCGGTCGACGGTGACGGTGGTGAACATCCCGAGGTCGATCTGCAGCGCGCCATCGGCCACCCCGTAGCCGGCATAGCTGTGACCGCCGGCGCGGATGGCGACGGGAACGGCGTGCTTGCGCGCGAACTCCACGCAACGCCGCACGTCGTCGACGTCCGCGGCGCGCACCATCGCGAGCGGGCGGCGATCGTAGGCGAGGTTCCAGACCTTCCTCGCCTCGTCGTAACCCGGCGAACTCCCTCGCAGCAACCGCCCACGAACCCTGCGGGCGAGATCGTCGAGGTCGGAAGCCGGATCGGCGGCGGTGAAGGCGGGCGGCACGCTGCGGTGCGCGCATGCCCCCAGAGCTGCGACGCCGGCGGTGGCCAGTCCGGCGCGCACGAAATCGCGGCGAGTCCAGGCGGGAATATCGGCGTTGTCAAAGCTCATCGGTTCATGCTCGGTGACGAGCGCTTGGCCGCCTAACGAAGCCGCACGAAAGGCCTCCCGGCGCCCGCGATGTGGAATCGGAACTCGGGACAGCGCCCCGGGTTTGGCCCGGTAGCGAATCTGCGCCTCCATTCCCCCCGCGTCGAGGCCCCATCGCCTGCTACAAGCCGAACGACACCAACCCGCGGCTGCTCCCGGCCGCGCTCTACGCGCGCCCATGCCCGCGCGGACGTGAACTGCCGGCGCACGCGGGGCGGCTCACCCGAGAGCTCGTCGACCGTCAACCGCTGCCTGGCGAGGGCACTATCCAGGCGCGCGCGTGTCAACGTTGCCTTGATCGGAAGCCAGAACTGGATGTCAACCTGCATGAAAGGGTCATCCCAATGGGTGGCGTCGCGGGGCCGAGCAATGATGCGCCAGAGGTATGGTCGTTCGTGGATCCGATCCGCCGACCAGCCGGTTCGGCAGGCCACCTGTTGCGCGGTTAGCGGTGGGAATACGACGTCGAGCCACCAGCGCCCCGCGCTCGCCCGCGATGCAGCAACGGCGGCCTGTGTGTCAGCACGCGTCAGCGCGGATGCGATACGGCAACGCTGGGTTAGGCGGGGCGCCGTACTCGTGTCCTGGTCGGTGCCGAACGGATGACCACCGCCCCGCGGCCGGTTCCCTCAAACGGCACGCGAGTGCGATCGATGGCCTCGTCGATCAGGCGCGCGACCGCCGACTGAGCGATGGTGATCGCGCCCTCCAAACGCCGTCGTAGCCGTGCTCATTAGCAGGGCCTTGACGCGGTCCCGTATTTAACATTAAGGTTAAATACAAATGAACCTCGACCAGACCTTCGCGGCGCTCGCTGACCCGATCCGGCGCGCCATCGTCAGCCGATTGGCGAAGGGCGACGCGACCGTCCTGGAGCTCGCCGAGCCCTTCGCCGTAAGCCTGCCGGCCATCTCCAGGCACTTGAAAGTCCTCGAGCGCGCCGGCCTCATCACGCGCGGCAGAGACGCGCAGCGCCGCCCGTGCAGCTTGCGGGGCGAGAGCCTGGGCGCGGTCGTCGAGTGGGCCGAGCACACCAAGGGTGCCTGGGAAGCGCGCTTCGATCGCCTGGACGTCTACCTACGAGAGATGCAGCACAACGCCGCCAAGGAGAAGAAGCATGGACGAAAGAAGCAGTGAGTGGTCCCTCGATCGCGAGATCGTCTTGTCACGCGTGTTCGACGCGCCGCGCGAGCTTGTGTGGCAGGCGTGGACCGACCCGGAGCACATCGGCCAGTGGTTCGGCCCCAAGGGCTTCACGATCGAGACGCGCGAGATCGACATTCGCGTCGGCGGCCGCTGGCGATTCGACATGGTTGCGCCTGACGGGACGGTCTACGACAACCGCATGGTCTTCCTCGAGCTGAAGAAGCCCGAGCTCATGGTGATGGACCACGGCTCCGACAAGGACAACGATCCGAAGCGTTTCCGCGTCACCCTCACCTTCGACGAGCAGGGCGACAAGAAGACCGTCCTCACCCTGCGCCAGCTGCACCCGACCAAGGCGCAGCGGCTCGAGGGGATCGGCTTCGGCGCCGTCGAGTTCGGTTACCAGACGCTCGACAAGCTGGCCGACTACTTGGCGCGCCTGCGTTGACGACGCCTCCGCGAGGCCCGTGGCGATGCGCGTCGCCATGGGCTCGCAGTGAGACAGGTTCCCCCGTCGGCTCCAATGCGTGTTGGGCGCCCCGCTGTGCTGAGTACTGCGCGCCACCTGGCGCCGCACGCCTGAACCGCCGAATGGCAGCAGGCGAGTGTCCCGATCGGGCGCGGCGGAGCCTGTCCCGAGTGAGCAAAGCGCGCGAGGTACACGGCAGGAATTAGTGCTCGGGCCGCCGCTCGAGTTCGCGAAGCCTCGCCGCGTGCTCGCGCTGCGTCCGCCGCAGCAGGAGAATCCATACTGCGCATGCGAGCACGGCGCCTACGGGCAGCGCATACCACTTCGCGATGAAGAGGAGCTCGGCTGGACCGATGTCCTGGAAGTTCACGTCAAGACCTCCTGTGCAATCGGAATGCTCGGGCGGCGCGCCCAACGCCCAGCTTCAGCGGCAGCGCGCAGCGCCGTCCGCTGCATGCTGTTGTTGGGCGGCACTTCCAGATGCTCAAGGCGCGGGCGTTTCACACTGCTACGCCTCGTTGTAGGCTCTCTCCAGGGCCGCTACGTCGAGCTTCACCATCGTCATCATGGCTTCCATCACGGCCTTCACCTTCCCAGGGTTCCTGTCGCGGATCAGCTCCATGAAGCGCCGTGGGACAATCTGCCACGTTATGCCGAACGGATCCTTGATCCAGCCGCACGCGGTAGGCTTCGCGCCGGCGTTGACGAGTTTGTCCCAATACTCGTCGACTTCCGCTTGGTCCGCGCAGTCAACATAGAGGGAGATGCCTTCGGAGAAGGTGAAGTACGGGCCCCCGTTGTAGC
>DAIERN010000162.1 GCA_027346765.1 Chloroflexota bacterium
CGCTCGCCGTTCAGCGGGTGGCGCGTCCCGGACCCGATCTGCACCGCCTCTGCGCGGCTACCGCGCTGGCGGAACACGCCGGGCACGTGGGTGTGGCCCACCAGGCAGTGCGTCGTCTCGAACCGGGGAAAGTTGGCGCGGGCGACGCCGGCGCTGTAGACGTACTCCCAGGTGGGATCGCGCGGGCTGCCGTGGACGAGCGTGAAGGGCGCTGCCTCCATCTTCAGGGGAAGTGCCGCCAGCCAGTCGCGCGTCGCGGGGGCGATGCGCTCCGCGGTCCACTCGACGGCGGCCCGCGCGTCGTCGTTGAACGCGTCGGTGTCCAACGCGCCAATGGCCGCCGAGTCGTGGTTGCCCCTCACTCCCGTCGCGCTCTCAGCCCTGAGCCGCGCGACGACTTCGTCGGGCTGGGGGCCGTAGCCGACGATGTCGCCCAGCTGCCAGATGGCGTCGTACGGCTTGAGCGCGTTCAGCACAGCCTCGAGCGCCGGCAGGTTGCCGTGAATGTCCGACAGCACGGCAATTCGCATCGGTGAGTCAGCCTAGCGGTCGCCGTCGTCGTTCGCCCGGCGTGCGTGGGTAACCGTCTGGAGTCGGCCGGATCTTGTCGATCACGACGAGGCAGTGGCCGGCCAGGCCAACCTTGGCCGCAGCGGGGAGTTCGACGATGCGCGCGCCATTGCCACCGACTGCCCGGATGATCCGGTTGGCATCGACCAGCTCCGACTCAACCCCGGCCGACTTCCAGGCCACCACATGTCCGCCGACCTTCACCAGTGGCAGCCCCAGCTCCACGACTTCAGCGACGTGCCCCACGGCGCGCACCGTGACGATGTCCCATGCCTCACGCTGGTCGGGCTCATCGGCCAGGTCCTCGGCTCGCTCGGCCAGGACGTCGATCGGGACCAGGTGGCGCGCGACAGCAGCAGCGACTGCGAGGAACGCGGCCTTCTTGCCGATCGAATCGACGAGTGCCGCGCGGCGTGCCGGCAAGGCAACGGCCAGTGGCAGCCCGGGGAAGCCACCGCCGCTGCCCAGGTCGAGCAGCGACGGGTGATCGCCCAGCGCGCGCAGCGGCGCGACGGCCAAGAGCGAGTCGAGGACGTGACCGCGCGCGACCTGCTCCGAGGTGCGCAGGCCGGACAGGTTCACGTGCTCATTCCAGGCGAGCAGCAGCCGCACGTGAGCTTCGATCGCGGCGCGCGCCGCGGCATCCAGGTTGAGCGCCAGGCCGTTCAGGCCGCGCTCGAAGACCTCGTCGAAGATGGGGTCGAGCGCAGGTGTCGCCTCAACGTCGCGCGGCAACGCGGCTCGTGGTTGGGGAGAGGCACGCCGCGGGAGCGAGGACCGATCGAGAGCGTCCATGCCCGAACGCTCCTGAGCCGTTGTGCTGTCCCCGCCCCCGGCGGCCTGTCTATCTGGCACCACCGGCCCTTCAGTTTTCCCTCACCGTCCGGCTCGTCCGACCAGCTTTCGCTGGCCGCCGGGGCCGGCGAGGTTACCGTACTCGGCCAGGGCGCTCTCCCCGCTAGGGCGCGCCAGTGATGCAAGGCGCGCAGTGTCGCCAGCGCGGGTGCGCGTGGTCAATCGGCTTTTCCACGACTTGTCATCGCGGCTTTGCATTTGTGGAGAAAGACGCTCACCGATTGCCGCGAGTGTGGAAGGTTCGCGCCGCGAGGGTATGGCGAATGCATTGCTAGTGGGTGCGGCGGGCGCCCGTGCTAGTCGGTGGTGCGCGCTCGCGCTGGCCGGCCCATCGATCGCCGCACGACCTCCATCACCTCTTCGGTGTAGGCCTGGGCGTCACCAGTCTTGACCGCCGTCGTGAGGCAGCCCGCGACGTGATCCTCCATCAGCATCAAGGACACCGCATCGACGGCAGCACGCAATGCCGCGGTCTGCTGCAGGATGTCGATGCAGTACTCATCGCGCTCGATCATCCGCGCGACGCCGCGGATCTGGCCCTCCATCCGTGACAGGCGGCGCAGCAGCTGCGCGCGATCCTTGGTGTAGCTGTGACGCGACGGCCCCGCGGCGCTGTGGCCGGCGGCCCCGTGACCCGCGGATGAGGTGTTGGCTGGTTGTTCGGTGCGACTCGAACTCATACTGGTGGGGAGTATAGGTGAAGCACGACGGGCGCGGCACCCGCCCACGCTCCATTCGGGCTAGACTCGCACCAGATGGATAGTCCGGACTGGCTGCGGACGCAACTCACCTCATTCACCTGTCCCGCCTGCGGACGTCGCTACCGCGGCAGCAAGATGCGCGTCATGGCCGAGCGCGAGGGCCTTTTCTTCGTCGACCTCGATTGTTCGCGCTGTGGCAGCCATACCGTCGCGATCGTCACCGTTGAGATCGACGAGAGTGAGGTGACGATCGAGGTCAGCGATGTCGTCGGCGACGACGAGATCGAGCATCTGGGCGAGCCGCTGCCCGCCGGCGCGGCGCCCGTGACCGCGGACGATGTCCTGGAGATGCACCAATTCCTGGCGCGGTTCAAAGGCGACCTGGGCGATCTGATCGGAACCGGTTCGGCCGAGTTCGGTCGACCGAGACTGGACGGTGCCGACCGCAGGTGACTTCGGAAACCCGATTCGCGCACGCCAGCGAAGCCGAGCTGGCGCGCATCCTTGATTACTACGGCGTCGCGTGGCAGTACGAGCCGCGCACCTTCCCCATCCTGTGGAACACGGACGGCAAGGTCATCGAGTCCTTTTCGCCCGACTTCTACCTGCCCGAGCTCGAGATGTACCTGGAGCTGACCACGCTCAAGCAGAGCCTGGTCCGACGCAAGAACCGCAAGCTGCGCCGGCTGCGCGAGCTGTACCCGGACATCCGCGTCAAGCTCTTCTATGGCAAGGACTTCCGGGCGCTGATGCTCAAGTACGGGCGGGTCGACCTGGCCGCATCGCTGTCCGGCCTCGAGGGCCAGATCATGCCCGACCGGACCGCCGCAGCGGTGGTCGCCGACGTCGCCCCAGACGCCGAACTGCCGATCGCCGCCGTGGTGGCCGCTGCGGAGAGCCCGTCTCAGATCATCGCGCTGCCGCTCCGCTCCCGGCCGCGCGTCTCACGCGGCTCGCGCCGCCGCCGTGGCCGACGCGCGTTCCTCGCCGCGCGCAACGCGAGCTAGACGATCCTGGCTCCGCAGCTGGCCCGCGGGCCGCTGCTGCGCGTCGGCTTGCAGCATCCGCATAACTGCAGATGCTGCTGCGCCTCCTTGCGGTAGCCTTCGACACTGATGACAACCGCCAGCCGCGTCCCCGATCTGCGCGCCGACATCGGCGACGTGCTCATCACCGAAGGCGATTCCAGCGGCGAGCTCTATGTGCTCGAGATCGGCAGCCTCGTGGTCGAGCGCGACGGCGTCCAGATCGCCACCATCGACGAGCCCGGCGCCCTGATCGGCGAGATGAGCGTGCTCCTGGGCGTC
>DAIERN010000163.1 GCA_027346765.1 Chloroflexota bacterium
GAGAACGAACGATTGGGGCATGTAGCCGATGCGCTCGCGGGCCGTGCGCCGGAAGTGGCGCGGGTCCTCACCCAGGACGCGGATCAGGCCGCTGTCTGGTTTGAGCGCGCCCAGGATGAGCCGGATGGTGGTCGTCTTGCCGGCTCCGCTGGGGCCGATGATGCCGATCAGGCTGCCCGGCGCGGTACTCATCGAGATGTCGTCGACGGCGACGACGCTGCCAAAGCTGCGGCTCACGTGCTCGAGGAGGATCGGCGGCGGACCGGGCAGTGGCGCGCGCGAGGCGCGCGGCAGTGCCGCCGCAACCCCACTTGGAGCGGGCGCCCGACCATTTGGGGCAGGCGGCCCCCCGGTCGCGCTGGCTGGCATTTCCACGATGGGGACCTCGCTGGTGCGGGCGAGTGGACGGGCGAGTGGACGGGCGAGTGGACGACGCCGGCTCAATTCATCTCACGGCGACTTTTCGAACCGGCGTCGGTTCAGAGGATCGGGCAGGGTGCGGTTTCAGCGCGACTAATCGCCGGACCGGCAGTGCTGCAACTCCATCGAAACGCGCGCGGTTGGCGCCGCGCCGCATGACCCGGCCCTAGATCGTCCACAATCGAGCAAGGTGTATCGAGGTCAGCCCGCGCGGAACCGGCCGCGCAACGGACGAAACGGCAATGGTCACGGCCGGCGCAATGGCCGCGGCAATGCCAACGTGCGCCGCATTGCCCTGTCCCGGGTGCGCGAGCGGCCCAAGCCAAGGAGCAACCTGGGGCGGTATATCGCCCTCAGCGCCCTGGGCGTGGTCGGCTTGCTGGGGTTCATCGGCCTTTCTTTCGCAATCGGCACCTCGAGCGTGCTGGCGTTCCTCAACCAGATGGAGGCGGAGCTGCCGCCCGTATCGGACTTCGAGCAGCTCGACTTCGCTCAGCCCACCGTCATCTATGACCGCACCGGGACCGTCGAGCTGGCGCGGTTCCAGATCGAGCGGCGGCGTGTCGTCGCCTACGAGGACATCCCCAAGGTGCTGCTCGACGCGACGATCGCCGTCGAGGACCAGACGTTCTGGGACAACGAGGGCTACGATCCCAACGCCATCGTCGCGGCGGCGCTCGAGAGCCTCGCCGGCGAAGGCGACCGCGGAGCGTCGACCATCACCCAGCAGCTCGTCCGTCAGCGCCTGCTCGATCCCGCGCTCGTGGCCGATCCGTCGCGCCTGCTCGAGCGCAAGATCAAGGAGATCCTCGAAGCACGCAACCTGACCCGCGCATATCCGGGCGAAGCGGGCAAGGCGCGCATCCTGACCGCGTATCTCAATCAGATCTACTACGGCCACGGCGCCTACGGGATCGCGGCGGCGGCAGAGGTTTATTTCGGTGTCACCGACCTCAAGCTTCTGACGCCCGCCCAAGCGGCGATCCTGGCCGGTCTGCCCCAATCGCCCAACACCTACGACCTCTACAAATGGGCCGAGACGAACGCGGACGGACAGCTCTTCGTACCGCTCGTGCCGACCACCCTTCATCCGGACGTGGCGACGCCGGTCAAGCGGCGCAACAAGATCTTGGAGAACCTGGAGGCGGGCGACGGTCACTTCATCCGCCTCACGCCAGACCAGCTGGACCAGGCACTGGCCGAGCCCATCGTGCTGCACCCGCCCGCACCCTTCCAGTTCAAGGCGCCGCAGTTCGTCTTCTACATGAAGCACCAGCTCGACGCACTCGTGGCCGATCGGGCGCCGGTGGAGCGCGGCGGCTATAAGGTCATCACGACGCTCGACATGACCGCGCAGGGCCTGGCCGAGAAGTACGTCGCCGCCGGGACGATCGTGCCCAACCTGCCGACCGACCAGATGGAGGCGCAGATCGACCTCCAGGGCCTGGGCCAGGACCGGCGCTGGATCGAGGCGCTGCACAACACCGACATCCACAACGGCTCGCTCGTCGCGATGGATGCGCGCAGCGGCGAGATCCTGGCCTACGTGGGCAGCGCCGGTTACTACCGCGATGACCTCGCGTCACCCCAGTTCGACCCCAAGTACGACGTCGCCGGGACCGCCTATCGCCAGCCGGGCTCGGCGTGGAAACCCATCATGTACGCGGCCGGCTTTGACGAGGGCGTGGTCACGCCGGGCACGCTGCTGCTCGACGTCGTGACCGAGTTCGCGCGCGGCTGGTTCCCGCACGACGCCGACCGCAAGGAGCGCGGCCCGGTGCTGCTGCGCGACGCGCTCACCTACTCGCTCAACATCCCGGCTATCCGGGCGCTCGACCGGATTGGCGTCGACGCGGTCGCAACCCTCGCGACGAACATGGGCATCACCTTCCAACGGGGCGACCGGCAGCTGTTCCAGGCCGGCCTCGCGGGGGCAATCGGTACCGTCGAGGTCAACCAGGTCGAGCTGACCTCCGGTTACGCGGCCCTCGCCAACGACGGTGTGCAGCTGCCCATCCAGACGATCATGTCTATCACCGATGCCAGCGGCAACCCGGTCCCGGTCACTCCCGAGACGCCGCACCAGGTGGTCAGCGCGCAGGCCGCGTGGCTGATGAGCGACATCCTCAAGGACTCAACGGACCCGGCGGTCAACACCGTCTTCGGCCCGCGGCTGCAGATCGTCAACGGCCCGGTCGACCCGCTGGTGCCGGGCAGCGGCCGTCGTCCGGCCGCGGCCAAGACGGGTACCGCGAACGACCTGCGCGACCTCCTGGCGTTTGGCTATCTCGCGCCGCCGGCCGATCCGGCCGCGCCGCAGATCGTCGCGTCGGTCTGGACCGGCAACAGCGACCACTCGGCACCGAACGCGCAGGACTTTTCGATCGTCGCCGCGGATGGTCCGGGGCGCATCTGGTCGGCGTTCCTGCGCGAGCTGTCGCGCACGTGGCCCGTGGCCGCGTTCCCGGCGCCGCCGCCGGGCGTGGTCCAGGCGACGATCGATGCCTGGTCGGGCGGGGCGCCCGGCCCGTGGACGCGCGACACCCGGACCGAGTACTTCATCGATGGCACTCAGCCCGGCGGCCCGCGCCAGGTGGATCCGCCGGGTCTGCTGTACGCGCAGATGTGCAACAACCGCTGGTTCGTCGACATCACCAAGGTCGAACCGTCGAAGCCCCCCAGCTGGCAGGCGGCCGATGATGGCTGGATGGCCCGGGCGCGTCTGGGGGTGGGCCGCCGGGGCGAGGACGGCGGGGTCACCGCGCATCTCTTCGGGCGCGCCGACTGGGGCGGCTTCATCGCGCCGGTCGACTGCTCGCAGGCGCCGCAACCCACGCCGCAACCCACGCCCGACCACACCCCCGGGCCCGGCCCGGGCCCTACCCTGCCGGGATCGCAGCCGCGACCCGGCGCACGACCTCGGCGCAGCGGTCGATGTCGCCGGCCGTCGTCCGCCAGCCGGACACCGACACGCGCATCACCCGCTGCCCG
>DAIERN010000164.1 GCA_027346765.1 Chloroflexota bacterium
TGGTGTCGTTCACGCCTTCGGCGCTGGTGTCGGACTGGCCCTTGGCGTTGATCTGCATCACGCCCATGCGGGCTTCGACCAGCTTGCCGAGCGTGCCGCCGGCGTTGGTGACGATCGTCAGGTTGGGGCCGCGCGGCCGGGGCTGCTTGGCGAGCACCTCGGCCATGTAGAAGAGATCGCTGATGCGCTCCACTCGGAGCACACCCACGCGCCGTAACGCGGCGTCGAGGACCTCGTCCGAGCCGGTCAGCGAGCCCGTGTGCGATGCGGCCGCTTTGCTCGCTTCCGCGGTGCGGCCGGGCTTGATCACGACGATCGGCTTGGTGAGTGCGACCTCGCGCGCGGCGGAAAGGAAGGCGCGCGCGTCGCCGATCGTCTCCATGTAGATCAGGATCGCCTTGGTGTGCGGGTCGTCGCCCATGTAGTAGATGACGTCGCCCCAGCCCACGTCGAGCATGGAACCCAGGCTGACAACGGACGAGAAGCCCACGCCCTCCCGGGCGCTCCAGTCGAGCACGGCGGTGAGCAGCGCACCGCTCTGGCTGACGAAGCCGACCGACCCGGCCGCAGCCATGCCCGCCGCGAAGGTGGCATTCAAACCACCCACGGGGTTCATCACGCCCAGGCAGTTGGGACCGATCACCCGGATGCGCGCCTCCCGAGCCTGGGCCAGGATACGCCGCTCCAGCTCCGCGCCTTCCGGTCCGATCTCGCGGAAACCGGCCGAGATCACGATCGCGCCCTTGACGCCCTTGGCCGCGCACTCGGCCATGACGTCGGGGACGCTGGGCGCCGGGGTGACGATGACCGCCAGGTCCACGCTGCCGTCGATGTCCGCCAGACTGGGGTAGGCGCGGATGCCCAGGATGTTGTCGCGCTTGGGGTTGACCGGCAGCACGGTGCCGCCAAAGGGGCTGCTGATCAGGTTCCAGAGCACAGTCCGGCCCACGCTGCCCTGTTTTTCCGTCGCGCCGATGACCGCGACGGACCGTGGCTTGAACAGCGGGTCGAGCGGGTGGCGCGTCGCGTGCAGGACGTCGGATGCCTTGTCGGGCACGAGTGAGGGAGTGGCGGGACGCATGGCGATGGTCATGTTCGCAGTCTGGGCGCGTGAACGGGCGCGGCGAAGTCGCCATGGGTCAGTCCGCGGCGTGCTGTCCGGCCCGAAATCGGCGCGGGGGTGGACAATGGGTGCAATGCCAGATAACGGAGCCAGCGAGTTGATGCGGTCGCTGGGCCTGCTTGTTGATGGTCCCGTCCGCTGGGGAGCGCCCGTTGCCAGCCGCGCGCCTGGCCTATTCGTCATCGAGCTACCCGGTGGCGCAGATGCCGCGCAGATCGACTTTGCGGCCGTGCGCCGCTGGCTCGAGCGTGTCCCGTCCTTGACGCTCGACGGCGAGCGGCCCACGCAGCAGGTGCTGGGCCGGCGGCTCGCCAGCGAATGGGTGGCCGATCAGCCCATCCTGTTCATCGGCCGGGCCAACAAGGGCATTGGCGCGCGCATCGCCGCGATCTACGCGACGATCCTGGGTGACACCAAGCCCACGAGCGCCGGCCACTGGCTCAAGACGCTCGCCAACCTGGGCGAGCTGCGCATCTGGTGGGCGGAGACGCCGGCGCACGAGGAGTACGCCGACGCCCTGTTCGAGGCCGTGGGCACCAAGCCGTGGGGCAATCGCTCGATCCCGGGCACTCTCCGGACCGAAACGGACGAAGCCGCGGCGAAGACCAAGCCCATGACCGCGGCCGCCGTCAGTGCCGCGCGGCAAGCCACTGAACGCAAACCCACCGTCCGCAGGCCGGCCGCGCTCAGGCTCGCGACGCGGGCCGCACCGGAGAAAGCCACCCTGTCCAAGGAGGGGCTGGAACGCCTGACCGCGGAGCTGGCGGATCTCCGGGACGTCCAGCGGCCGGCCATCATCGCTCGCGTCAAGGCCGCGCGCGAGCTGGGCGACCTGAAGGAAAACGGCGATTACGAGTACGCGCGCAAAGAGCAGTCGTGCGTCGAGGGCCGCATCCAAGCGCTCGAGAACCTGATCCGGACCGGCGTCGTGATCGACGGCCCCGTCTCGAAAGACGTGGTGCACATGGGTTCGACCGTCGAGCTGGAGCACGAGGGCGAGCGCATCACCTACAAGATCGTCGGCACGGCAGAGGCGAACCCCGCGGCCGGCCGGCTGTCGGACGCGTCCCCGGTGGGCCGGGCGCTGCTCGGCGCGCGCGTGGGTGGCCAGGTCGTCGTCGAGCTGCCAGCCGGCGCAGTCACGTACCGGGTGATCGCCGTCCGCTGACCGGCAGGGCTGCCCGCGCGATTGGTAGCGATTGCTACCGATTGCTAGCAGGCCTAAACGCGGCCACGCTCCCGCAGATGGACCCTGGAAGCACGTCGCGTGCATGATTTGGGGCATCACGATGACCAAGAAACCCTGGCGCATTGCCCTCCTTTCGCCGCCGTTCCTGCCCGTGCCACCGCCGGGCTATGCCGGCACAGAGCGCGTCGTGGGCGCGATCGCGCAGAGCCTGCACGACCGCGGCCACCGGGTAACTCTCTTTGCGCCGGGTGACTCTGAGGTGCCGTACGAGCTGGTACCCACCGTGCCGCATTCGCTGTGGCGCAACGGTCACCGCGGTGAGGCCACGTCATACATCGAGGGCACCGTCGCGCTGGCCTGGGAGCAGGCGGAGCGCTTCGACATAATTCACTCCCACCTCGACACCGCAGGATTCGCGCTTGCGCGACACTGTGGAACTCCGGTATTGACGACGCTTCACCGCCGGCTTGACACCGGTGGCGCCGCGGAGCTGATCGACTCGTTTCCTGACGTGCCGCTGGTCTCGATCAGCGACAGTCAGCGTCGCTGGAACCCCGACGCGAACTGGATTGCCACGATCCACCACGGCCTCGACTTCAGCGCGACGCCGTTGAACCTCAGCGCCGGCGACTATCTGCTGCTCGTTGGCCGCGTGGCCCCGGAAAAGGGCATCGCCGAGGCCATCGAGGTCGCGCGTCGTTCCGGTCGGCGCCTGGTTGTCGCCGCGAAGGTTTACGACCCCAGGGAACAGCGGCTGTTCGACAAGCTGGTCCAGCCGGCGATCGAGGAGGGTGTCGTGGACTGGCGGGGCGAGGTTGACGCCGCTCAACGCGACGAGCTGATGTCCGGCGCACTGGCGACGCTCATGCTCGGCGCCTGGCCGGAGCCGTTCGGCCTGGTCGCGATCGAATCAATGGCGACCGGCACGCCGGTCATCGCGCGCCGCGCCGGCGCCAACACCATCGGCCAGGACGAGGCGTCGTGCGTCGTCTACGGCATGCCCAAGGCGGCCCGCGACTGCGGCGCGGTAGAACGGGAACTTCCGCTCTCGCGCATCGCCGAGGAAAT
>DAIERN010000165.1 GCA_027346765.1 Chloroflexota bacterium
GCCAGTGCGCACCGCGGTCCAGCGAAACGTACACGCCGCGATCGGTGCCCACGTACAACACGTCGGGATTGTGCGGATCCTCGCGCACCACGTGGATGCTCTCGGCCGGCAGGCCATGCGCGATGTCGGTCCAGCGCGCGCCCAGCTGCACCCCGGCCCAGACGAGCGCAGTCGACCACAGGAATGCGCCCGCCGTGGAATACAGGATGAACTTCGCCAGGTTCATTCGCGCGACACCTGCCGGGAAGGAGATGAAGGTGCGCACGATGGGCAGCAACCGGCTGAAGAACGCGGTGGCAGAGCCGTACTTCTGGAAGAAGTGGTCGGCCAGCTCGATCTCGTGCGGCCGGATGAGCAGGTACTTGCCCCAGCGCTCCAGGAACGGCCGGCCACCCCATGCACCGATGTAGTAGCCGATGACCGACCCGATCGTGTTGCCGATGGTCGCCACGATGACCACGATCCAGAAGCTCCATGGGCCGCGGGTCAGCGGCTCGATCGTGGTGGTATCCGACACCAGGAAGCCGGCGAAGGGCAGGATCAGCTCGCTCGGCAGCGGGATCATGGCCGACTCGATCGCCATGGCCACCATCACCCCGCCGTAGCCCAGCGTGCCATACAGCGACGCCAGGAACGGGATGACGATCTTGTCGATGAACTCGAGCATGCTCTAGGCCTGCCCGGTGGGTGGCGGGAAGGGCGGGTTGGTGCTGCTCCCCGGGCTGCCCGGCGCGCCCGGTTGGGCAGCGCGCTGCTCAACGACCAATGGCAGGCGCTTGCGCTCCGAGCCATCGACCATGATCCGGATCGAGTAGTCACCTGGCGCGGGGAAGGTCAGGTTCCACAGATCGAGGCTGAAGGTCAGGATGCTGTCGCGGCCGTCCGCGGGGCCGTTGGCCATGACCTTGGCATTGGCGTTCGACAGCTGCTGACCATCTGGGGTGAGGAGCATGAACTGCAGATCGTGCTCGCGGCCGAACTCGGGTGCGGTCACGGACAGGCCGCACACCAGCGCGAGGTGCGGATGGCGCAGCGGGAACTGCGGCCCGCCAAGGCGGGACACTCCCCCACCAATGACCGCGAACTTCTGACCCGGCCGCGCCTCCGCGGCGTCAGCCAGGAAGGCGTATTCGACGTCCGGCACGCGGCCAGTGTAGGGCGCAGTCCCTCGCGCCGGACCTGCGTGGCTCCGCGCGCCGGCGGCGGCCGAGAATGAGCTCGATTCCGACCCTGAGTCGGATTCCGGACCGTATGCAGCGCTGACAGAGCGGTCCGGGCACGAAACACGGTTGAATCCGACTGGAGGTCGGATCCCTGACCCGAAACCGGCTCGACAACGGCCGCCAACCTGCCAAAACGCGCCGGAATCCGACTGTCCGTCGGATTCCGACCCCAGACCGGCTGGAGAATGGCCGTCAATTGGCCGAAAGCCGCTGGAAGCCGACTGTGGGTCGGATTCAGCCCCAGGAGAGGGCCACCGCCCTCCTCGCGCCTGCGAGTCCGGGCGCAATCCCATCGTGGCGCGGAAAGAGTGACGGAAATGGCGGGCTGCGGCGAGCGCCCGATTTGCCGCTCTAGCCGCGCGCGGCGGTGGCGGTGCGCTCGACCTTGATCCGGACAGCGGGTTTGCGCGGCGTCTTGCCGTTGCCGCGGCCGGCGGCCTCCGCGAACGACACGTTGCTCATGGGGATGATGGGCTCGCCCTTCAGGACGCGCGTCAGGTACTGACCGGTCGCGGAGCGCGCCGTGGCGGCCACCTTCTCAGGCGTTCCGGCGACGACGACCTCGCCGCCGCGCTCGCCGCCCTCTGGCCCAAGGTCGATGATCCAGTCGGCGGTCTTGATGACGTCAAGGTTGTGCTCGATCACGATGACCGTGTTGCCGTTGTCAACGAGCCGATGCAGGACGTGGAGCAGCTTCTCGACATCGGCGAAGTGCAGGCCGGTCGTCGGCTCGTCGAGCAGGTACACCGTCCTGCCCGTCGCGCGGCGTGACAGCTCCGTCGCGAGCTTGACGCGCTGCGCCTCGCCGCCCGACAGGGTTGTCGCCGGCTGGCCCAGGCGCATGTAGCCCAAGCCGACGTCGACCAGGGTCGCGAGCTTCGTCCGGATCTGCGGCACGGCGCTGAAAAAGTCGAGTGCCTCGTCGAGGGTCATGTCGAGCACGTCGGCGATCGTGCGGCCCTTGTAGTGGATCTCCAGCGCCTCGCGGTTGTAGCGCTTGCCGCCGCACACGTCGCATGTGACGTACACGTCCGGGAGGAACTGCATCTCCACCTTGAGCACGCCGTCGCCCTTGCAGTTCTCGCAGCGGCCGCCCTTGACGTTGAACGAGAACCGGCCGGCGCTGTAACCGCGCATGCGCGCCTCAGGCACGCCGGCGAACAGCTCGCGGATGGGCGTGAACAGGCCGACGTACGTTGCCGGATTGGAGCGCGGCGTTCGACCGATGGGCGACTGGTCGATCTCGATCACCTTGTCGACCGCGGCGACGCCCTCTAGCGCGTCGTGCTCCCCGGGATCATCACGCGAGCCGTTGAGCGCGCGGTTCAGGGCACGGAAGAGGATCTCCGTCACGAGCGTGCTCTTGCCGCTGCCGCTGACGCCCGTCACCGCCGTCATGGTGCCCAGCGGGAACCTGACGTCGACGTTCTTGAGGTTGTGGGCGCGCGCGCTCTTGATGGTCAGCGCCTTGCCGTTGCCCGGCCGACGCGACTCGGGAATCGCCACCATCTGCTCGCCGCGCAGGTACGCGCCGGTGATCGACCGTGGCTCGGCCAGCAGCTTGGCGAGCGACCCGTTGCTGATGACCTCGCCGCCGTGCTCACCCGCGCCGGGGCCGATGTCCAGCACCCAGTCGGCCGTTCGGATCGTCTCCTCGTCGTGCTCGACCACGATCAGCGTGTTGCCCAGATCGCGCAGGCGGACGAGCGTCGCGATGAGCTTGGCGTTGTCCTTCTGGTGCAGCCCGATGGTCGGCTCATCGAGGATGTACAGCACGCCCATCAGGCTCGAGCCGATCTGCGTGGCCAGCCGGATGCGCTGCGCCTCGCCGCCGCTCAGGGTTGAAGACGTCCGATCGATCGTGAGGTAGTCCAGGCCGACATCCACCAGGAAGCCAAGGCGGGAGCGGATCTCCTTCAGGACCTGTCGGCCGATCGTCCGCTCTCGCTCGGACAGCCGATTGGGCAGGACCTCCGCCCATTTCAACGCGTCCGTCACCGACTTATCCGAAACCTGGGCGATGTTCAGCCCATCGACGGTGACGCTGAGCGCCTCCGGCTTGAGCCGCGTGCCGCGACACGTGGGACACGGCTTGGCGACCATGAACTTCTCGAGCTCCTGCTTGACCCACTCCGAGTCTGTCTCGCGGTAGCG
>DAIERN010000166.1 GCA_027346765.1 Chloroflexota bacterium
CTTCGACGTGGTTGTCGGCCGGACCGTCACAGACGCCGCCGGCTTTGTCATCCACTCGGACGTATTCAAGTCCGACTACGCCAAGGGCACGGGCATCATCTTGCGCGGGCGCTACCCGGGCGACCCACCCGCCGGGAGCATCTACGCGGTCATCACACCCAAGCCGACGACGCCACCGCCGCCCACGCCCACGCCATCAGTCTCGCCGCCGCCCACGGCGACCCCCACGCCATCGCCCACCGCCACGCCGACTCCGACTGCGGAGCCCACGGCCACCCCCACGGACTCACCGTCGCCCGCGCCCACGGAGAGCCCGACGGCTGCGCCAACCGACTCACCAGCTCCTACTGATTCACCCGTTCCAACGGACACGCCAACGGCCGCGCCAACGGACGCAACGCCGGGCCCATAGCCGCGGTGCGGTCGGCTAGCATCGGGGCGTGCCCAGCGTCCTTCCGCGCACCGTTCCGCTGACCGAGCTGCACACCCATCTTGGTGGCGCGGTCGCGCCGGCCATCATGTGGGGCATCGCCCACTCGCAGGGAATCCGGTTGCCGACCAAGGACTACTGGGATTTCCGCCGGCTGATCACCGTCTCAGCGCGGCGCGGCCGCTCGTTCGACGGTTACCTCGCGCTGTTCCATTGGACCGAGCTGATCCAGTCGTCGCCGCTCGCCCTGGAGCGCAGCGTCTACGAGGTGATCGGCGGCGCGTACCGCAAGAACAACATCACCACGATCGAGCTGCGCTTCAACCCCATGAAGCGCAACCGCGGCGGCGAGCAGGACCTGGACCACATCATCTCCGCCGCCATCCGCGGCATGGACCGGGCCATGCTGGAGTATCCGGTCGCGCCGGGGCTGATCTTCTGCCTCGACCGCGCGTTTCCATACAACCTGAACGAGATCATTGCCGAGAA
Source organism: Chloroflexota bacterium (assembly GCA_027346765.1). The sequence goes on from DAIERN010000166.1 coordinate 920, forward strand.
GGCGATCGCCTACCGCGGGCGGGGAGTGGTGGGCGTGGACATCGCCGGACCTGAGTCGGCCGACTTCCGACCGGCGGACTACAAGCGGCTCTTCGAGCGTGTGCGGCGCAAGGGGTTGGGCGTCACCGTGCATACCGGCGAGGCGGGGCCGTGGTCGGAGATCGCCGAGGTGATCGAGCAGCTCGAGCCGACGCGCATCGGCCACGGCGTCAAGGCGGCGCGCGACAAGCGCACCATGGCGATGATCCGCGAGCGCGGCATCACCCTCGAGGTGTGCCCCACGTCCAACCTCAACACCCGCGTGGTGAGCGGCTGGGACGAATTCCGGACCATCTTCGACACCTTCCGCGCCAACGGCGTGCGCTACACGATCAACACCGACGGCCCGGAGATGCTGCGCACCTACATGCGCGACGAGCTCGCCACGCTGGGGCGCCTGGGCATCCTGAGCGTCGAGGAGCAGGAGCAGGTCGTGGCCTGGGCCAAGGAAGCGTCCTTCGTGCCGCGCGCCGGCGAGGCGCCGCTGCCATCGCGGACGCCCGCGACGCGCAAGCGCATCGAGCGCGAAGAGGCTTAGCCGCCGGTCGGCAGCGGCTGCCTCCGATAGACTGACCGTCCGTGGATTTCGACCTTTCACCCGAGCATGAGCTCCTGCGCAAGACCATTCGCGACTACCTCGCTCGGGAGGTCGTGGACAAGGTCGACGAGCACGAGCGCGAGCGCCAGTTCCCAACGGACATCGTGGCCGAGCTGGGCCAGATGGGCCTCCTGGGCATCCCTTTCCCCGAGGATGAGGGCGGCGCCGGTCTCGACACGCTCGCCTACGCGATCGCGATCGAGGAGCTGAGTCGCGTCTGGGGGTCGCTCGGCATCATCGTCGCGGCGCACACGTCGTTGGGCTGCAATCCGCTCCACCTGGCGGGCACGGACGCCCAGAAGCAGCGGTACCTGGTGCCTATGGCGCAGGGTCAGACGCTGGGCGCATTCGGGCTGACCGAGCCTGAGGCGGGCTCCGACTCGGGCGGCACACGGACCACGGCGCGCTTCGAGCCGGCCAAGCGCGGCACCGGCGGCCACTGGATCATCAACGGCCGCAAACGCTTCATTACCAACGCCGGCCAGGCGGGCACCTACATCGTCACCGCGCGCACCGGCGAGCGGCCCGACGGTTCGCCTGAGATCAGCGCCTTCATCGTCGAGGCAGGCACGCCCGGCTTCGTCGTCGGCCGCCTGGAGGAGAAGCTGGGCCTGCACGCCAGCGCCACCGGCGAGCTGCTGTTCGAGGATTGCCAGGTGCCGGCCGACCAGATGCTGGGTGCCCCGGGCGAAGGCTGGAAGATCTTCCTCAAGACGCTCGATGGTGGGCGCATCTCGATCGGCGCCATGGCCGTGGGTCTATCTCAGGCCGCGCTGGATGCGAGCGTCCAGTACGCGCGCGATCGGAAGCAGTTCGGCAAGCCGATCGGCTCGTTCCAGGGCGTGGCCTTCATGATCGCCGACATGGCCACGGAGGTTGAGGCGGCGCGGGCCATGGTATGGCGCGCCGCGTGGCTCAAGGATCAGGGCAAGGACTATTCGACCGCCGCGGCGCAGGGCAAATTGTTCGCGTCTGAAGTCTCACAGCGCGTCACCAACTGGGGCGTGCAAGTCCACGGCGGCTACGGCTACGTCGAGGAATACAAGGTGGAGCGCTTCATGCGCGACGCCAAGCTGACCGAGATCGGCGAAGGCACCAGCCAGATCCAGCGGCTGGTCATCGGCCGGCAAGTGCTGGGCCTGAGAGTCGAGTAAGGAGGATCGGATGTCAGTCGCTCGTGTGACCGAGATCAGCTCCACGTCGGACAAGTCGTTCGAGGATGCCATCAAGCAGGGCATCTCCCGCGCCAGCAAGACGCTGCGCAACGTCAAGGGCGCGTGGATCAAGGAGCAGCAGATCGACATCGAGGGCGAGAACATCACCCGCTACCGGGTGAACATGCTCGTGACCTTCGTGCTCGACGACGCGTCCGCGAACGAGGTCGCCTAACCCTTAGCCGGCGCGGCGCTGGCGCAGCGCCTCGTAGAACAGCACCGCGGCGGTAACGCTCACGTTGAGCGAGTCGGCCACGCCCAGCATGGGCACATGAACCGACGCCCGCGCCAGTTCGCCCCACGCGTCTGACAGGCCGCGCGCCTCAGAACCCAGCGCGATCGCCACCGCGCCGCGATAGTCCGCGGTCGCGTAGTCCACTGAGCCGTCGACGCGCGCCGCGATGATGGCGATGCCGCGCTCCCGCAGCCACGCGAGCACCTCGCCTGAAGAGGCCACGCACACCGGCACGTCCGAGCCCAGCGAGAGCGCGATGGCCGAAAGATCGGCATCGGCGATCGCCACATCCCACAGCTTCGCCAGCCCACGCAGTGCGGCCGCCGCGTCGGCTGAGCCGCCGCCGAT
>DAIERN010000167.1 GCA_027346765.1 Chloroflexota bacterium
TAGTGCTATGATGGTGGTATGAGAACTGTGTCCGCGCTCGACGTTCGCAGGAAGTTCGGTGAGCTGCTTGATGAGGCGGCTGCTGGTGAGCGGCTGATCATTCAGCGCGTCGGCCAGCCGGTCGCTGCCCTCGTCCCCTTGTCTGATGTGGCCGAGCACGACCCCGAGGCCATCAAGCGGCGCCGCCTGAAGGCAATCGACGACATTCGCCGCATGGCCCGCGGCGGGCCAAAGCACACTTCAGAAGAAATCGTCGAGATGATTCGAGCCGGTCGTCGCGAACGCGATGCCCATGTCCTGGGCCTGCGCGGCCGAAAGTGAGGTAGTCGGTGCCCGATCGGTTGCCGGAACCTGTCCGAGCTGTTGTGGTCGACGCCTCAGCTGCGGTGGAATTCCTCGAGGGAAGTGACAGCTGGGTGATGCAATGGGCAGGCTGGATTGAGGACGGAGCCGTCCTGCTTGCACCGCATAACTTCTCGCTCGAAGTCGCTAACGCACTGATGCTCAGCAGAGGAGTTGCCGCGGCGGAGGCCCGGGATCGCATCTCAAGACTCTTTGACGCGGGGGTTGAACCAAGTAACCCCAATGTGGCCGCGCTCTTTGAGGCCATGGCTCTGGCGGAGCGGCATCGCCTTACCGTGTATGACGCAGCGTACCTTCAGATGGCGCTCGCGATCGAAGCTGAGCTCGCCACCACGGATCGTGACCTGGCAACAGCCGCTCGCCGCGAAGGGCTCGCCGTCGTCTAGGCTCGTGCCGTGACGCGCATCGTCGATTTCGACCGGCCGCCTGACAGTGTTTCGCGCCACGATTTGCCGCGGCTGCTGGGCGGCAAGGCGGCCAACCTCACGGTGATGGCGGTCGACCTGGGTCTGCCCGTGCCGCCGGCATTCACGCTGACGACCGACGTGTGCCGCGAGTACCTGGCCAACGGCTGGCCCGATGGTCTCGACGACGAGATTCGCGAACACATGGTTCGCATCGAGGCTTCTGTACACCGAAAGTTCGGTTGGCCACGCGATCCGCTGTTGGTGTCGGTTCGGTCGGGAGCACCCGTCTCGATGCCCGGCATGATGGACACGATCCTAAATGTGGGGCTCAACACGGCGACGAGCGCGGCGTTCGCCCCCGAGATGGCCGCGTCCTTGCGGTCGCGGCTCGCTGAATCGCTGGCGGCGGTGGGCATGGAGCCTGTGCCGGACGATCCCTGGCAGCAGCTCCGCGCGGCGATCGAGGCTGTGTTCCGCTCGTGGAACTCGCCGCGCGCCATCGCGTACCGCGAGCGCGAAGGCATCAGCGCGAGCATGGGTACGGCCGCGACCGTGCAGGTGATGGTCTTTGGCAATCGCAACGACCGGTCAGCGACGGGCGTGCTCTTCACGCGCAACCCATCGACCGGCGAGAACAGGCTGTACGGCGATGTTCTCTTTAACGCGCAGGGCGAGGATGTGGTCGCAGGCACCCACGCGACCGACGACATCCGCGTCCTTCACCAGCGCCTGCCCGACGTCGCGCGGCAGCTGCACGACTACACGCGCCGGCTCGAGCGCCACCTGCGTGACGTCGCCGACATCGAGTTCACGATCGAGGACGGTCGGTTGTGGCTGCTCCAGGTGCGCGTCGGCAAGCGCTCGCCGCAGGCCGCGCTGCGCATCGCGGTTGAGATGGCGACCGATGCCGACTTCCCGCTCAGCCGCGAGGACGCCGTGCGCCGCGTGCTGCCGCTGCTCGCGGATCCGCCGCGCGTCAGTCAGTCACCGCGCGACGCCGCTCAGCCGCTGACCAAGGGATTGGGCGCGTCGCCGGGGGTCGCGGCCGGCGAGATCGTCACCTCGCCCGAGGCCGCGGTGACGGCCGCAGAACAGGGTCGCGCCGTGATCCTCGTCCGCGCGCAAACCTCGCCTGACGACATCCACGGCATGTCCGTCGCACGCGGCATCCTCACCGCGACCGGCGGCCTGGCCAGCCACGCCGCGGTCGTCGCCCGCGGCTGGGGCATCCCGGCGGTCGTTGGCGCTCAGGACGTGTCGATGGTCGAACCAGGCTTCATCGTTGTCGATGACGCCACCCTGTGGGTAGGCAATCAGATCACGATCGACGGCTCGACCGGCGAAGTCTTCGCCGGCGCCCTTGTGGGTTCGTCGGAGGTGGTCCCGGAGGCCGCGACCTTGATCGATTGGGCGCGCGAACTGGGGATTCCGCTTGAGACCACCGACTCACCCGCGCCATCTCCCGCTCCGCCCACCGGGACGGCCACGCCCGCAGATGCGCTCCGACTCCTGCTGGTCAAGGGCTACGCCACGCCCGAGCAGGCGGCCGACTGCCTCCTCATACCGCTTGAGTCTGGTCGGAGACTCTTCGAGGAACTCGTCTCATCCGCGGATGCCGAACAAGCAGTTGGCGCGTACCGATTGACCGACGCGGGCAAGATCCGTGCCCGGATGGACCTCGACGCCGAACGCGCCATGTGGCCGGGCGCCGATGCGGCGCTCGACGAGTTCATCGTCTTCGACCGCCAGGTTAAGGAGATCGTCACGGCGTGGCAGATGCGCGGCGAGTCGTTCAACGACCACTCGGATGCCGCTTACGACGCGGCCGTCCTGGGCCGCTTGGCCACCCTCCATCAGCAGATTCGCGAGTGGCTCCCGGCGCGCTTTGCCCGTTACGCGGCACGGTTCGATCGCGCTGCGGCCGCTGTCGCGGCCGGCGACACGAAGTTCGTTGCCTCGCCGCGCGTCGACAGCTACCACTCGGCCTGGTTCGAGCTGCACGAAGAGCTGATCCTTCTTGCGGGGCGCACGCGCGCCGACGAGGTCGCCGCCGGCCGCGCCTGAGTCGGCCGGGCCGTGGACCGGAGGCGCCCGGCACTTGACGTCCGTGCGCGACGGCACAGACTGGTCTATGTGGAAACGCCAGGACATCTGCAGCCGCACGAGTCCCCCACCTTTGACAGTCTCCAACCGACTAGTCCGCCATGGGCGCAACAGCCATCACCACGAGCGGCATACCTGCGCTCACTCCCCGCCACCAGCGCCGCGATCCGATACCTCATACCAGGTTTCAGTACAAGCAGGACCGCAGCACGTCTTCAAAAGCTGGCCCTCGTCCTGTGTGTCCTGGGTGTCGTCGCTCTTTGGGCATCGCCCTCGTTGCCAGGCCACGGGCCGGTTTTTAGCCTGGGTTATTGGCTCTTGTGGCCCGGTCTTTTCGGCTTCTGGCAAGCCTTTCTGACCAGCCATACCGCTCACCGCTACCGGTCAGATAGACCTTTCACACTCCGGGTCGCCGGATTCACGTGGGCAGGCTTCGCGGCCCTTTTCGTCGGAGTCTTCGGGGTTGCTGAGGTC
>DAIERN010000168.1 GCA_027346765.1 Chloroflexota bacterium
CTTCGGCTCCACGGGCGCGGTCAGTGCCTACGAGACGGCCGTGATCATCCCGGTCACGCTCTACGACCTGCTGGCGCAGGGCCTGGTCAGCAGCGCGCTAGTGCCGGTGTTCAGCGACTACCTGGCGCGCGACAAGCGCCGCGAATTCAGTTGGCCGCGTGACCAGCACGACCCGCGGCGTGGCTGAGCTGGGCACCGACTAACTGGCTTCCGGCCGGCGCTTGTCGCCGCTGGCCAGATCAGTCAGCAGGCTGCTCAACAGATCCGGCGTCACGTTCAGATGCTCGATCGTCTGGATCTTGTCCGCGAACTCGTGCGCGGCAAGGCCAAAGAGGACGGTTGGGGCAAGCTCGCGATACAGCGCGATCCGCTCTGCCTCGAGGGCGTTGCGCTCCGTTTCGATGAGCTTCAGCGCTTCAGCATCGGCGGCGGCCCCAACGCTGTGCACCGCGGCTTCGCTTTTGGCGCTGATGAGGGCCGTGGCGGCCGACTCGGTTGCGCGGCGGCGCTCATTCGCGCCCTCCTGGTCCAGTAGCTCGGCCGCTCGACGAGCAAGCTCAATCTTGTTGGCAAGCTCGTTCTCTGAAATCGCGCGTTCCTTGTCGACCGCCGCCGCCCGGCGCGCGAACGCGGCCTCGTCCGCGTCGGCGGCGATCCGCTCTCGCGTTGGCGCCGCGAGCTCCTTCTCCACCTCGGCCGAAGGCTGCACCGCGCTGACGCGAATGGACACGATCGCGAGGCCCATCTCGGCGAGGCTGGGGTCAGCCGCCAAACCCTCGCCGATCTGAACACGCAACTGGTTGATGCCGTTGGTGACCAGATCGCGCAGCGGCGTCGCCGCCATGACCGCCCAGGAGTACTGCTGGGCGAGGCCGCTCAGGCGCCCGGCGATCTGGTCGAGCGGGGCTTTGATGTGCAGGCCGGTCGCCAGATCGATGCTGAAGTCGATCCGGCCGGCCAGCGTGTCAGGATCGGTGACGCGGTAGGTGATGATGCCCTGAGCGACGACCTCCTGGAGATCGGAGCTGCGGCCGCGGAACAGGAATGGCAGCTCCTGATCATCAAGCGGCATCTCGGCAATCGCGGTGTTGAGCGGCCTGAACCAGAACGCCACTCCGCGCCCGGAGCGAACGGCACGGCCGCCGCGATAGCGGATGACGTGACTCGCGGCCTCCGAGCGTAGGTGGTTGAAGATCGGGTACTTGGTGATCCGCGCCATCGTGCCTCTCCCTCGTCGACCCGGGCGGACCGCCCGTGGCGACCCAGTATCGTCGGTCGGCTTTGGCTCGCTGCTATCGTGCGGGCATGGCGGCGCTTGAGGTCCATTGGCTGGGCCGCGTCCCGTATCGCGCGGCGTGGCAGAAGCAGCACGAGCTTGTTGCCGCCCGCCGCCGTGATGAGATTTCCGACCAGCTGTTGCTGCTCGAGCACGAACCGGTTCTAACGCTGGGACGAACCTCCGATGAGAAGCACGTCCGCGCCACTGAGGGCGAACTGCGGGAGCGCGGCATTGAGCTCATCCGCGTCGAGCGCGGCGGTGAGGTGACCTACCACGGCCCGGGACAACTGGTTGCCTACCCGATCATTCGCCTGGCTGATCGTGGGATCCTGCTGCGCCCACTGGTGCGTGCCCTGGAGCAGGCGATGATCGACACCGCCGCAGCGTTCGGTGTCGCATCCGGCCGGGTCGAGAAGCTGCCCGGCTGCTGGTGCGACCCTGATTCGGCGAGCCCACGCAAGCTAGGCGCGCTGGGCCTGCGCGTCGAGGGCGGCGTCAGCTACCACGGCATCGCGCTCAACGTCACGACCGACTTGAGTGGCTTTGACCTGATTGACCCGTGCGGCCTGCCAGAGGTCGAGGTGACGAGCATCGCCCGTGAGGCAGGCTGGCCAGCGGACGAGTCGGCGCCAACGACTGCCAGCGTCGCCAACGCCGCGGACCGTTTCGCGCTCGCTCTGGCCACGCGGCTCGAGGAAGCCTCTTCCCCGGCCCTCGCGCCGGCAGCCTCCGCCGCCCCCACAGCCCGCTAGAGCGACCCCGACCCATGGCGCGCGGCCTGTTCGAGCTCCGCAAGGACGCCATCACCAGCTGGTGGGTGGCGGTCGTCGTCGATCGCGAGTTTGAGCGGCAGCGCTTCTTTCGTCCGGCCAAGCACAAGGGCCAGACAATCGACGACTGCCCCAACTGCGATCTGGCCGCCGGCGGTGACAGCGTCCAGATAAGGATGCTCAAGTCGGACGCGTTCATCGTTGCCGGCACGGAGAAGGAAGCGCGCGAAGCGCAGCCGGGCGGGCGCGAGCCGGACCTGGGGATGGTCGGCGACAGCGGCTCATGGCAGACCATCGTCGCGCCGCGCGGCCATCACGAGTCGTTCGCCGACACCTCGCCGCAGATCGCGTTCGACCTGCTCGCGCAGGCACGCGACGTGCTGACCAACGCCCGCACCGCCGAAAAGACCGACTACCTCCAGGTCGTCCAGAACTACGGCCTTCAGGCGGGCGCCTTCTCCGACCACCTCTGCTTCGACTTCTACGACCTGCCCCAGATCCCGCACCGGATTGGCGAGGAGCTGGGCGGCGCCGCGCGCTACGTCATCCGCGAAGGCGCATGTCCGTTCTGCCGCCTGGTGCGCGATGAGGTCGCGGACGGGGCGCGGCTGGTCTACGAAGACGCCGCGAGCGTGTGCTTCGCCCCTTACGCCTCGCGCTCGCCGTTCGAGCTGTGGGTCGTGCCGCGCCACCACGCGGCGGACTTCGGCACCGCCAGCGACGCGCAGCTCGTCAGCGCGGCGGACACCCTCCAGAGCATTCTGCGGCTGCTCGCGAGCCTGGGCGGGCCGGCGTACAACCTGATCCTGCACAGCGCGCCGCTGCGGGAGCGCGTCGAGGAGACCTATCACTGGCACTGGGAGATCCACCCGCGGTTGCGCGAGATCGCCGGGCTGGAGCTGGGCACCGGCCTGCCGGTCAACCCGATCGCGCCTGAGCAGGTCGCGCATGAGCTGCTCGAGACGGCGCGCGAGGAGCGCATCGAAACTGGTGTTGCCGCCGGGCCACGCTCGTGGGACGAGTTCACCGACCGCTGAAACGCCGCGTACTTCCGCCTGATTCGCCGGCGTAGCCCGCCTGCCCGATGATTAGCGTCATGCCGACACCGTCACAGGCGGGCCTGACGAGCCGTCACACCGGCCGAACCGCGCAACAGGTGCTCCTGTGCTCCACAGAGAGGGACTGGGAGTGAGCGACGACCGAGCGAGCGCCCGGGCGTTCGTAGAGCGCCTGTTCGCCGCACACCACTCGGAGATCTATGCCTACCTCT
>DAIERN010000169.1 GCA_027346765.1 Chloroflexota bacterium
AAGAATGCCGATGCCGGCAGACACGCCGAACGCGAGCAAAACAGAACTCCACGAAACAGCGGTAGCCGTGCCCGCAAGTGACGATATGAGAAACGCCGCAACCCACCCAAGCGCCACGCCCATAATGCCGCCCGTAAACGTGAGCATAACCGCCTCGGCGAGAAACTGAAGCGTAATGTCCTTCTTCTTCGCGCCAATGGCTTTGCGCAGACCGATCTCGCGCGTGCGCTCGGTCACCGAGACGAGAAGGATGTTCATGATCCCGATGCCGCCGACGAGCAGGGAGATTGACGCCACCGCGGCGAGCAGCCAGGCCATGATCCGGCTGCTTCCCTGCGCGGCCTCGGCGATCTGGCTGAGGTTGCGGACGGAGAAATCCTGGACCTTGGCATCGCGGTTGCCATGGCGCGCTGCGAGCGTCTGCGTGACCTGCCGCAACGCCGCGTCGACGGCGCCGGGACTCGCCGCCTGGACGAACAACTGATTGACGTAGCCGGTCAGCTTCGGCTGCAGGCCATAGGGATTTGGCCAGGACGGATAGGCCCAGTTGAGCGGGGCGGTCTGTTGCGACGGCGACGCGACGCCGAGCACCCGGCGCTCGGCCGTCGGGAATGGGATCAGGATGACGTCGTCCTGGTCCTGACCGAATGCGGTCTGCCCCTTGGCGGCGAGCAGCCCGACCACGCGCAGCGGCGTACCCTTGACCTGGATGAGGGCGCCCACCGGGCTCTCGCCGGCCGGGAACAGCTGGCGGTAGACCGTCTGCCCGATATCGGCGACGAGCGCGGCGCTGTCCTCGTCCTGCGCGCCGAACATCCGGCCCGCGGCCACGCGCCAGTTGGTCATGTCCGGGTAGGACGCACTGACGCCCTGGATGCTCGTCGTCCAGTTCTGGTTGGCATACTGCACCTGGCCGATGCCGCGGATCAGGTAGCTGACCCGCCCCACCGCGGGATCTTCGCGCGCGATCGCCTGTGCATCGGCCACGGTGAGGGTCGATGCGCTGCCGAACCCCGCCCGCGCGCCACCGGCGGTTGAGGCCCCGGGCAGCACGACCAGCAGGTTGGTGCCGAGACTTGCGATCTGCTGGCGGACGGCCTCGTTGGCCCCCTGCCCGACCGCGACCATGGCGATGATGGCGCCGACACCGATGAAGACACCGAGCATGGTCAGCGCGGAACGCATGCGGTTGCGCGCCAGCGCCTGCACCGCCGCGACGACGATCATGCGCGCGAAGCCCCAGGCGAGCGCGAACCGGACGCCTGGCGCGGCCACGGCCGGGAGCGGCGGCGAAGCGGGCGGGCTCGCCGTGAAGGCCGCGTGCCGCTCGTCGGACTCGATGTACCCGTCACGCATGGTCACGACACGCTGCGCGTAGGCGGCGATGTCCGCCTCATGCGTCACCAGGATGATGGTCACGTTCTGGTCGCGGTTGAGCGCGACCAGCGTTTCCATGATCTCGTGCGAGGTGCGAGAATCAAGATTGCCGGTCGGCTCGTCGGCGAGCAGCAGGCTCGGGTGGTTGATGAGGGCGCGCGCGATGGCAACGCGCTGCTGCTGCCCGCCGGAGAGCTGGCTCGGTGTGCTGCGCTCGCGCCCCGCGAGGCCCACCTGGGACAGCGCCTGGCGTGCCCGGTCGTAGCGGGCGGCGTGGCCGACGGACCCGCTGGACGCGTAGTAAAGCGGCAGCGCGGCGTTCTCGATCGCGGAGGTGCGCGCCAGCAGGTTGAAGGTCTGGAAGACGAACCCGAGCCGCTCGCTGCGCAGGCGGGCAAGCGTGGGCTCGTCGAGTTCGGCCACGTCGACGCCGTCGAGCACGTAGCGCCCACCGCTGGGCCGGTCGAGGCAGCCGAGGATGGCCATCAGGGTGGACTTGCCGGAACCGGACGATCCCATGATGGCAAGGAACTCACCCGGCTGGACGGAGAGGCTCACGCCGTTGAGCGCGTGCACCTCGATGTCGCCGACACGATAGACGCGCGTGACGTTCTCGAGATGGATCACTGGCACGGCCGCCGCCTGCCTCACGGGCGCGGCTTCAGAGTCGCGGCGCGCGCAGGGGGCCGGACGAGGCTCGTGCGCGCCGTTCGGCCGTGACGAGCTGATCGCCCGCGTGGAGGTCCCCCTGGACGATCTCGACCGAGGTGCCGTCGGAAATTCCGGTGACGACCGGGACGGCGACAGGCCGATTGTCCTGGAGCACGAACACCCTCGCCCCTTCGCCGGTCTGGGCCCGCGCGCCGGCGGGTGCGTAGCGCAAAGCCGCCTCGGGCACGCGCAGCACATCGTCGCGACTGTCGGTAACGATCCGCACCGAGGCCGTCATGCCGGGCTTCAACGCGAGATCGACGTTGTCCACTCTGACCACCACGTCGTAGGTGATGACGTTCTGGACGTTCTGCGGCGACTGGCGGACCTGCGCCACGGTGCCGCGGAACATCCGGCCGGGGAAGGCATCGACGGTGAACTGGGCCAGCTCCCCTTCCCGCACGGCGCCGATGTCGCTCTCGCTGACATTGGTATCAACCTGCATCTGCCTCAGGTTCGTCGCGATGAGGAAGAGCGTCGGCGTCTGGAACGACGCAGCAACAGTTTGTCCCATCGTGACGTTGCGCGAGACGACCACGCCGTCGACCGGCGAGGTAATATTGGTGTAGCCGAGATTGATCTGCGCCGCGGCGAGTTGCGCCTGGCGCTGCTCGATCATTGCCGCGTCCAGCCCGACCTGGGCCTGTGCCTGCGCCAGCGTGCTGTGCGAGAGATCGGCGGCGTCCTTTGAGACATAGTTACGGCTTACCAACGACTGCTGCCTGCGGTCGTTGACCTCGGCGTACGCGAGGCTGGCCTTGTCCTTGGCGAGCTGCGCCTGGGCCACTGCTAGATTCGCCTTCGCTTCGTCGACGGCGGACTGGTAGGGGCGTGGGTCGATCCTGGCGCAGACCTGCCCCTCCCTGACCTGGCTGTTGTAGTCACAGGAGACGTCCTGAATGACGCCCGAGACATAGGTGCCGATGATGATCGTCAGCACCGGGTTTACCGTGCCGGTGGCGGAGACCGACCTGACCACCGCGCCGCGCGTGACGGGTGCGGTGCTGTAGGTGACCGGTGCCGGCTGGCTCGTCGCCCACCCTACGACAAGGCCTATCGCGGCCAGACCCGCGAGCACGAGAAGCCACGCCAACCTGCGGGCCAGGGCTCGCTGCCGCGGAGGCGCCGCGTCCTTGGCAGGCGGCGCGGCGCGGATGCTGGCATGCACATCCTGCTCAATCATGGCCGATCGCGATGGATGGAGATTTCCAT
>DAIERN010000016.1 GCA_027346765.1 Chloroflexota bacterium
GTCTGGGCGGGTACGGTGGGCGGCGCCTTGCCGCGCTGCTTGGCCGGGTTGGCCTCTGGAGCTTTGCGCTGCAACGCCTGGCGGCGCGCGATGAGATCGATGCCGCGCGGCAGCTCGAAGCGCTGCGTTACCCCAGCCTGTGGATCCCTGAAAGCCTGGGCAGCAAGGACGCCATGGCCCACGCCGCGCTGCTGCTCGGGGGCACGGACAGGATCCCTATCGGGACCGGCATAGCCAACATCCACGCGCGCGACCCCATGGCCATGGCCAACGGCGCGCGGGCGCTGGGCGAGGCCTACCCGGATCGCTTCGTGCTGGGCATCGGCGTATCACATGCGCCCAGCGTCGAGATGCGCGGCGGCGACTACGGCAAGCCGCTCGTCCAGATGGAGCGATACCTCGACGCCATGAACGCGGTCCAATACGCGGCGCCGGAGCCCAATCCGCCCGTGCCGCTCGTGCTGGCCGCGCTTGGCCCAAGGATGCTCGAGCTCGCTGCACAGCGCGCGGACGGGGCGCATCCCTACTTCGTCCCCGTGGAGCACACCCCGATCGCGCGCCGGCACCTCGGTCCGGAGCCCTGCCTGGCGACGGAGGTCACCGCGGTCCTGACCACCGACCGATCAGCCGGCATCGACATCGCCCGCCGCTTCGCCCACAACTACCTGGTGCTGCCCAACTACGCCAACAACCTGCGCCGGCTGGGCTGGTCGGACGCCGACATCGAGTCGGAGAGCGACAAGCTGATTGACGCGGTCGTGGTAATCGGCGACGTCGAGGCGATCGTCAAGCGCGTGAACGATCATCTCGCTGCCGGGGCCGACCACGTTTGCGTACAGATCCGGGCTGAGAAATCGACCGACCCGGCCGTCGGGGCCTTTCGCGAGCTGGCGGCGGCGTTGCGCCTTTAGGCCGCCGGAGTGTTGGCGTGGACGAATTCGAGGACGCGCTTCCAGGCGTCCGCCGAGTCGGTCGCGAACTCATCGGCCTTGCGATCGAAGAAGGAGTGGGCCGCGTCCTTGTAGGTGATCACCTCGTGCGGCGCGCCGGCGCCCGCGAGCGCGGCCCGGTAGGACTCGACCACCTGCGCGCTGATGCCCTGGTCCGCGCCACCAAAGATTGCGAGGATGGGCGAAGCGTTGGCCGCCACGCGGTCGATTGGCGCCGGCACCCCAGCTTTGTCGCCCACCGGCCAGCCGTAGAACCCAATGTCGCCGGCCATTGCGAGCTCGTCTTCCGAGGCGAGCAGCAGCGACAGCCGCCCGCCGAAGCAGAAGCCCACGCTGAACACGCCGCGCACGCCGGGCCAGGTCTCGATCTCGCGCCGCGCGGCGACGATGTCGGCGCGCAGCCCCGGCCAGGTCACGTGGGCGACATGCGCGCTGTGATCGAAGCCGGCGGGCCGCGGCGCGGCCCCCGCCGTGCGCCCGAAGTAGTCGATCGCCAGCGCGGCAACGCCCGCCTCGGCAAAGCGCAGCGCCAGCTCTTCGTAGAACGTGAACAGGCCGCGCACGTCGGGCAGGATGATCATGCCCGCGCCGTTGGGCTGGGCAGGCTGGGCGGCGAAGGCGGCAAAGTCGGTCCCGTCGGCCGCGTGGAGGGTGATCCGCTTGCCGTCCACGGCAGCGCCGGCAATCGGGGGAATGGGTGGGTGGCTGTCTTCCTCGAAACACATGGGCGTGATGGTAGATGCAGATGCTGTCTTCGCAGCGACGCCTGCGGGCTGCTGCTGCGCGTCTGCGCGCGGCTCCCGGTCAAAGCCCGGCAGCCGCTGCTAGACTTGCCGCTCGTTCTGATGACCGGAAGGAGTAGCGCCGCTCCGGCCTGAGCAGAGAGTCCGGCGAAGGTGAGAGCCGGGCAGGCACCGTGGCGCGAACGTCGTCCGCGAGGAGCGCGGGTCCGCCCGATAGCGCGGCAAGAGGGTGCCCGGATATGCGCCCGCGGGATGACCGCGGTACGGCCAGCACCAAACCAGCAGGTGGTACCACGACCCCGTTCGTCCGCTGGACGATCGGGGCGTTTTGATTTTGGAGACAGAGTGGCGCTCGCGAAGTCCAAAGAGACCGATATGGCGCCGGCCTACCAGCCCGGTGACGTGGAGCCACAGATCTACCAGCGCTGGCTGGATGCGGACGTCTTCCGGCCCGACGGCGCGGGCAGTCGCGCGGATTGGTCCAGGCCGCCCTTCGTGATCACCCAGCCGCCGCCCAACATCACCGGGTCGCTCCACACGGGTCACGCGCTGACCGCCACCGTCGAGGACCTGATGATCCGCCGCGCCCGGATGCAGGGCTTCCCCACGCTGTGGCTGCCCGGCGTGGACCACGCGTCGATCTCCGCCCAGGTCGTGCTCGACAGGATCATCGCCAAGGACGGCGAGACGCGAAACTCGCTTGGCCGCGAGCGCTATCTCGAGCGGATGTGGCAGTTCATCAACGAGACGCGCGAACAGATCGGCAATCAGCACCGCCGGCTGGGTGCGTCGGTGGACTGGAACCGGCTGCGCTTCACGATGGACGAGGGCTCGGCCCGCGCCGTTCGGGTGGCCTTCAAGCGGCTGTACGACCAAGGGCTCGCCTATCGCGGTGAGCAGCTCATCAACTGGTGCCCGCGCGACCTCACGAGCGTGTCCGATCTCGAGGTCATTGCCACGCCGACCAAGGGCACGCTGTGGAGCGTGCGCTACCACATTGTTGACGACGCCGGCCGGCCCAGCCCGACAGAGACCATCACGGTGGCAACGACGCGCCCGGAGACCATCCTGGGCGACACCGCCGTCGCAGTGCACCCGGGTGATGAGCGGTACGCCGGGTTGGTCGGTCGGAAGGTCCTCATTCCATTCGTGGATCGGATCGTGCCCATCATCGCCGACGACGTCGTGCGCCAGGACTTCGGCACGGGCGCGGTCAAGATCACGCCCGCCCACGATCAGGACGACTTCGAGACCGGCAAGCGTCACGGGCTGCCGTTGATCGACGTGATGACCGATGACGGCCGCATCAACGAGCACGGCGGTGCATTTGCCGGGCTGACGCTCGACGGGGCGCGCCAGCAGATCCTCGACGAGCTGCGCGAGCGCGGCGATCTGGTAAGTGAGCAGCCGCACGACATGGTCCTGGGCCGGTGCGAGCGCAGCGGCGACGTTATCGAGCCGCGGCTCAAGGTCCAGTGGTTCGTCCGGGCCAAGCCCATGGCGGAGAAGGCGATGGCCGCGGTCAACGAAGGCCGCACGACGTTCATCCAGGCGCATCACCGCAAGGTGTTCTTCGACTGGATGGAGAACATCCACGACTGGAACGTGAGCCGCCAGCTGTGGTGGGGCCACCGCATCCCGGCGTGGTACTGCCCCGACGGCCACATCACGGTGTCCGACGCCCTCGAGGGCCCGGACGCGTGCGAGACGTGCGCCAGGCCACGCCCCGAGCTGCGCCAGGAAGAGGACATCTTCGACACCTGGTTCTCAAGCGGCCTCTGGCCGTTCTCGACGCTGGGCTGGCCGGACGCCACGTCCGACCTGGCGAAGTACTACCCGACCACCGTCATGGAGACCGGCTACGACATCCTCTTCTTCTGGGTCGCCCGGATGATGATGCTGGCTGAGACGCTGACCGGCCGCGAGCCCTTCAGGTACGTCTACCTGCACGGCATCGTGCGCGACCCGCTGGGCCAGAAGATGTCCAAGTCGAAGGGCAACGTGGTCTCGCCCGCTGGGCGTGATCAACGAGCTCGGCGCCGATGCCCTGCGCTTTGCGCTGCTCCACGGCCCCGAGCCCAGCCAGGACCAGAAGATGTCGCGCCCGCGCCTCGAGGATGCGCGCAACTTCGCCAACAAGATCTGGAACGCGGCGCGTTTCGTGTTGAGCGTCCGTCCGGCGGAGATACCGGCCGACTTCCAGCTGGGCCTCGTCGACACCAGCCACCTGGGACCGGCCGATCTCTGGATCCTGGAGCGCTGCGCCGCGACGCTCGACGCGGTCGAAGCGGCCTACGCCAGCTTCGAGTTCGGTGAGGTGGCGCGCCTGCTGTACGACGCCATCTGGAATGACTTCTGCGACTGGTACGTGGAGCTGGCCAAGATTGGCCTCGCCGACGCGGCATCAGCGCCAGAGCGCAAGCGCGCCATCTGGTCATGCCTCACGTGGGTGCTCGATGTGTACCTGCGCCTGCTGCATCCGCTCATGCCCATGCTGACCGAGGAGATCTGGGGCAAGCTGCCCCATCGGCCGAGCGACCCTGAGCTGCTGATCGTGGCGCCATGGCCGCTGGCCGGCGAGGCTGCCGTGAGCGCGGACGCACGGCTCGCGGAAGGGGCCACGGCGCTGATCGATCTCGTGACGGCCATCCGCGCGGCGCGGGCCGAGTCAGGCATCGAGGCGAGTGACATTCTGCCGGCACAGATCTACCTCGCTGACGGGCCGGCCCGCGCCGCCTACGGCCAGATGGCGGCCGCGCTCGCACGGCTGGGGCGCGTCCAGCCGGTGCTCGTCGAGGATCGTGCCGCGCTGGCTGACGGATTGGCCGTCGTGACCGCTGTCGCCGAGGCGCGCCTCACCCGGTCGGCCGCAGATCGCGAGCGTGAGCAGGCGCGCTTGGAAAAGGAGCTGCGCAACGTGGACGCCCAGCTCGCGGCCACCAACGCGCGGCTGGCCGACAGCGGCTTTACCGGCCGCGCCCCGGCCGAAGTTGTTGAACAGACCCGGCGCCGCGCGGCAGAGTTGGCCGAGCAGTCGGCCGCGCTCAAATCACGCTTGAAGGGGAGCTAGCAGCCATGCCGTTGCCATTCATCGGTCGCAAGAAGGCGCCGCCAAAGAGAGCCCCGGAGCGCGTGCGCATTCCGCCCGACACCATCGACTTCGAGCTGCATTCGCTCAAGCACCAGTACCAGACGATGAGCAGTCACGGCGTCCGGACCCCGGCCGCGCACGACATCGATCAGCGCCTGCCTGATCTGCTGACCGGCTTCGCCCAAGGGCCGGTCGAGTTGATCGAGCCGTTGCCGGTCGATTTCGAGGATGCCGCGCCGTCGATCGTTCGACCTGAGGCGGCGCTCCAGTGGATCAACGCTCACCACGGCCGAACGCCGCTCGCGCGGACCGCGCTGTACGTTTTCGAATCGCTCGACGTCGTTGATCTCGCGTACGAGACGCACGCCCTCGCCCTGCTGAGTGGCGATCTCGACGGGGAGGGCTACCCGCGCTTCGACGCGATCTACGGCGGTCCGGTCAGCTACTGGGATGAAGCCACGGGCGAGCTCATCGTGCGCTTCCTGCTGGGCTGGGGCGGCGAGGGCGTGCGCGGCGATACCCAGCGCATCGCTCAGAAGCTGCTTGCCCGCCTCATGGGCAACCTGCTCGCCACCCACGACGCGACCGAGCTCGCCCAGGTCGAGCGACCGGTCGCGCATGCCGGCGCCCGGCGCGAGCCGTGCTCGCACTGTGGTTTCACCGCCATCGACCGCCGCTCGCAGTATTGCCCCAAGTGCGGCATGCGCACGGCCAGGGGTTAGACGTGCCGCTCTACGACTACATCTGCACGAACGGCCACATCACCGAAGTGATGCACGGAGTTAACGATCCGGGGCCCGCCGAATGTGAGCGCTGCGGCGCCGAGATGCGCAAACTGTTGTCGACACCTGCGATCGTGTTCAAGGGCTCCGGCTGGGCCAAGAAGGACCGATCGAGCAAGCCCTCTCCCAAGGCGAAGACCACTGATGCCAAATCGACCCAGTCAGGCACCGACTCCGGCGGTTCAGGATCGGATTCCGGCAGCTCAAGCTCAAGCAGCTCCGGTACCGCCGGCGACGGCTGAATCGGGGCCCGTCAAGCGCCCGTCCGCGCTCGATCGACTGCGGCAGCAGGTCGACGCGATCGCGCAGCGGATAACCCGCAACCGGTATGTCAAGCCCGTCCTCGACGTGATCGGGGTCGCCAATGACACCGGCGCCACGCTCTTTGCCGCGGCGTTGGCGTTTGGCACTCTCTTCGCGTTCATCCCATTGGTGCTGCTGATGTCCGGCGTCATCGGCTGGTTGGTCGAGGACCCCGTGCAGCGTGGCGTCCTGCTCAGTCAGCTCGTGAGCTACGTGCCGCCTCTGGCAGACTTCTTCCGGACGTCGCTGGAAGGCGTCGTGGCCGGTCGCGGCGCCCTGTCGGTCATTGGGGTCATCGGCCTGCTGTGGGGCGCGAGCGCGTTCTATGGCGTGCTCGACGAGGTCATGCGCCGGATCTTCATTGGCGGCGGGCCGCGCAACGAGATCTCGCGCCGCGTCCGCGGCTTCGCCACGATCGCCATCCTGCTGCTCGTGATCGTTGGCACGATCTCGCTCGGCGGTGTGTGGGCGACGCTGGGCGAGCTGGTCGGCAACGGGCTTGTCTGGGGTTACGCCGCGCCGCTGATCACGCCGGGAGCGATGATCCTCGTCGCGCTGGCGGTCTACCTGTTCGTGCCCACCGCGCCGCCAACGCTGCGTGAGGCGCTATGGCCGGCCGTCGCCGTCGGCATCGCCATCGGCATCCTGACTGACCTGTTCAGCCTGATCGCGCCGCTGCTGATCGGCGGGATGTCCGGCTTTGGGATCGTCGCCACTGTGTTTGGCGCCCTGGTGTGGTTGAACTTCAGCTATCAGATCCTGCTCTTCGGCGCGGCCTGGGCGCGGGTCCGACGCGATCGCGCGGCCCATCTTGCCGGTGCGGGATGACCTAGTGCGCCTGCTGGGTCCCGCAGCGCCGACAGAAGTGAGCGCGCGCCGACAGCGTCAGATGGCAGTTGGCGCACGGACGCAGACCGTTGGCGAGCACGGCGGCGGGCAGCTCCGGGGGAGGGGCGAGGAGCATGTGCGCCTCGAACGCCGGTGCGGACGTGGCGGCCGATGATCCAGCGCTCGTCTGCGCATTGAAGCCGATCTGCGGCGGAACGTGATAGGCAGGCAGTGGCGGCAGCGGCATGACCGGCGCGCCCGCGGGGCGCGGCGGGGGGAGCGGCAGGACGGGCATCCGCGGGTGCGGCCGCTCGACGGGTTCGGGTTGCACGGCCGGGGCTGGTAGCCGCTCGGGTTCGGCGACGACGACCGGCTCGGGCTCGGGTTCGGCGGCGACGACCGGCTCGGGCTCCGCCTCTGGCGCTAGGAACACCGCCGGTTCGGCGGTCGGCTCGAGCTCGATCGGCGCAATGGACTCGAACACCGGTTCGGGCAGTGGCTCGCACGTCTGGCAGACGCCCGCGCTCTCGTTCCAGCACGCCGGGCACGAGTAGCCCCGGCAGTTCAGGCACAGCCGCAGCCAGTCCTCGGCGGCGACCGGCCGATTCTCCGTGATCCCGACCGCGTCGAGCACGCGCCGCGCCAGCACGCCCGCTGACCGCGGCGCCTCCTCAGCTTTCGGCTGGAGCGAGCCGCAGCGCTCGCAGAAAACATCAACCCCCTGCATCGATCGAGGATGCCGCACAAACGGCGGCGACGGTAGCCAACGTTCAGTACCGCATCGCGGGCCAGAAGGTCCCAAGCCGGTCGCGCGTGGCGCCCCTGCTAGACTCGGCCACCTGATGGCAGGCCCACTGACCGCCGTTGAGCGGTTTTTCGAGCGCCTGTTCGAGCGCCCCGCCGCACGGCTTTTCCAGGAACCAGTTCAGCGCGTGCAGATTCAGCGCGCCATTGAGCGCGCCATGGAATCCGAGCGCGCCGTGCACGATCGACGGGCTTACGTGCCGGCGCACTATCGCGTTCTGCTGAATACCGCGGATGCCGCCGCACTCGACGGTGATCTGGCAAAGCTGAAACAGGACCTGGCCGACCAGGTGCGCCTTTACGCCCGCGCGCACGACTACGTGCTCCAGGCGCGACCATCGGTCGAGGTGATCAAGTCGTCCGCGGTCGCAACGGGTGACGTGCGCGTCTATGCCGATCGCGCGCCCGCACCGGAGAAGAAGCCACCGACTACGCCGCCAGTGCCGCCCGCGCCGGTCCAGGCAATCGCCCTGGGCGAAGGTCAGACCGAAGAAGACCCCGACCCTGACACCGACGCCGACGTCGATCCAGTCCCAGGTGGCACCGCGGTTTTTGCGGCGCCGCGGCCCAACACCCCCCGCGCGCAGCTCGCGGTGCGGACGTCGGGCCAACCGGTCTCGCGCATCAACGTCCGGCCGGGCACGATCCGGCTGGGCCGCGCGCTCGACAACGACATCGTCCTGCCCGATGACAAGGTGTCGCGCCACCACGGCCAGATCGGCATGCGCCTGGGCATGCTCGTCTACACCGATCTGGGCAGCACCAATGGCTCGTTTCTGAACGGCGCGGCGGTGACCGAGATCGCCCTGGGACCGGGCGACGTGCTCCAGGTGGGTAGCTCCACGATCACGGTCGAGCCGGCACCTTAGACTTCGCGCCAGGAGGACGTGACCACACTCAATTGAGTGTGTCACCGACGGCGCGCAGCAGTGCGCGTGAGCGCTACTGCGGAGGCAGAATCGGTCCCGGAATGGACGTCTTCACTCTGAGCCTGTGGGCACTGCGGATCGGCTTCGTTCTGCTGATCTACGCCTTCTTCGTGGTCGTCGCGCGGTCGCTGTGGAGCGACCTGCGCGCAGGCGTGGCCAGCGCCGGCCGACCGCTGGCGCGGTTGCTCGTGGTCGGATCGCCTGAGGGCCGGCCCCAGGCGGGAACGTCCATCGCCCTCGACGCGGTCAACTCGCTGGGCCGCGACGTGAACAACTCGATCGTTCTCGACGACTCGTTCGTGTCGGCCGACCACGCGCTGCTGACGTTCCGTGGCCGCGCCTGGTATGTCGAGGACCGCGGCAGCACCAACGGCACGTGGCTCAACGGCCAGCGTGTGGAAGGCCTGGCGCCGCTGGGCTACGGCGACGAAGTCCAGATCGGCCAGGTGCGGATGCGCCTCGAACGCGCCCGGCCGGAATGATGGTGGAGCAAGCGATTTGCGCGCAGCAGCGGCCCGCAGGCCAGCTGCGGAGGGAAGGCAGTTGACGCGCGCCCTCTATCGCGCCGGAATCCGGCCCCACTTTCGCTGGCGCGAATTGCGCCTGCTGCTCGTGGTCGGTGTCTGCCTGACCGTGGGCTGGGTCAGCCTGGAATCCTTCCGTCAGGGCCAGATCGCCATTGGCGACGCCGCGCTGCTGACGATCTATCTGGCTGCGCTGGGCCTCATCCACGTGGCATTCGTCGTCACCGGCCGGCGCATGGACCAGATCCTGTTCCCCACCGCGGCCCTGCTGGCGGGCATCTCGCTGCTGGTGATGAACCGCTTGCCGCAGACCCTGGTTGTGCAGCAGGTCGGCGGCACCGAGCTTGTCCTGGGCCCGTTGCAGCTCGTCTGGATCCTGCTCGGCTTCAGTGTGCTCGCCGCGATAGCGATCTTCGTGCGCAGCGATGGCTGGCTGCGCCGCTACAAGTACACCTGGGCGGCCGCGGGGATTGCGCTGCTGCTGCTCGTGTTCGTGTTCGGCAGTGTGGTCGGAGGTGCGCGGCTCACGCTCCACATTGGGCCGTTCTCCGGCCAGCCATCGGAGCTGCTCAAGGTCATCCTGGTCGTCTTCCTGGCCGGCTACCTGGCTGAGAATCGGGCACTCCTGGCGTCAGGCTCGACGCGCATGGGCGCCTTCACGCTGCCGCCGTTGCCTTACCTGCTGCCCATGCTCGCCATGTGGGGCATCGCCCTGGCGATCGTCATCGTGCAGCGCGACCTGGGGGCGGCACTGCTCTATTTCCTGGTCTTCCTGGGCCTGCTCTACGTCGCCACGCGGCGCGCCACGTACGTGCTCTTCGGCATCCTCCTGTTCCTGGTGGGCGGCGCGATCCTGTACGTGCTATTCACCCATGTCCAGGACCGGATCAACATCTGGATCGACCCGTTCGCCGATCCGCAGGGCGCCGGCTACCAGGTCATCCGCGCGCTCTATGCCTACGGCCGCGGCGGGATCCTGGGCACGGGGTTGGGAGCGGGCCTGCCATCTGTGGGGAACGTGCCGTCGATCCCGGCAATCCACACCGACTTTGTCTTCGCGGCCATCGCCGAGGAGATGGGCATGCTGGGCGCGCTGGCGGTGCTGGGGCTGTACCTGGTCATCGCCGAGCGCGGTTTCCGCATTGCCGCCGCTGCCGCGGACGATTTCCGGGCACTCCTCGCGACTGGGTTGACGCTCGTCATCGTCGTCCAGGCGGCGATCATCGCCGGCGGCAATCTGCGGGTGCTGCCGCTAACCGGCGTGACGCTGCCGTTCATCTCGTACGGCGGCTCGTCGCTGTTGGTCAACGGCGCGGTCATCGGGATGCTGCTGGCGCTGAGTGACCGCGGCGTGGAGCCGCCGCCACCCGGGATGCGGCCCAACGCGGTGGTTCGTGCCGCTCAGCGAGCGCGCGCGGTGGGCGGCCGGATCGAGGAGGCGATCTCGTGACTGGGCCGCGTCTGCGACTCCAGCAGCTGCGGCTGCACCTACGCCCCCGCCTACGGACGCGCGGCGCAACCCCGGCGCTCCCCGGCGTGACGCCGAGCGGCCCCCCGCGGGTGGGACGCAGCCTCCTGCCGCTCACCGTTGCCCTCGCCGTTGCCTACGCGGCGCTCGCCGGCGGCCTGGCCTACTGGCAGGTGGTGCAGGCGCAGGCGCTGACCGCCGATCCGCTCAACCCGCTCAGTCTGGCCGCGGCCCGTTCGGCGCCGCGCGGCACCATCTACGACGCGAACGGCGTCGTGCTCGCGAGCAACGGCCGCGGCCCCAACGGGGAGCGTCTGCGCCAGTACGGCTACACGATCGCGGCACCGGTGATCGGCTACAGCAGCGCGACCTTTGGCACCGCCGCGCTCGAGCGCTCCTACGACGCACAGCTGACTGGCCTGGTCTCGCTCAACCCCGGTGACGAGCTGCTGCGCAAGTTCCGCGGCCAGCCCTATGACCCGTCGGACCTGCACCTGTCGCTCGATATCCAGCTGCAGCGCGTCGCGGCCGACCTGCTGGGCGACCAAACGGGTGCGATCGTCGCGATCGAGCCTGCGACCGGCCGGATCCTGGCGCTGGTCAGCAGTCCTACGTACAACCCCAACCGCGTCGTCGATCCGGCCGGAGGGCGCGACTACATGGCCGGCCTCCAGGCGCGCGACGACTCGCCGCTGCTCGACCGGGCGACCCAGGGCCTGTACGTGCCGGGCTCGGTGTTCAAGATCGTGACCTCCATCGCCGGCCTGGGCTCGGGCGCCATCACTCCCCAGACGACGTACCCGGATCAGCCGGGCGAGCTCGAAACCGGCTTCCTGGTCGATGGCTTCCGGATTCACGACTTCCCGCGCACGGTGCAGACCGATCATCCGCTCGACTATGCCGAGGCGCTCGAGGTGTCTTCGAACATCTGGTTCGCCCACGCCGGCCTCGATACCGGCGCGCAGAACCTGAGCGACTGGGCGGCACGCCTGGGCTTTGGCGCACGCATTCCATTCGACCTGCCCACGTCGCCCAGCCAGGTAACCGGCGGGAACGGCCCGCTTGACGGCTTCCGGGACCGCGTCGAGCTCGCCAATGCAGCCTACGGTCAGGGCGAGGTGCTGGTAACGCCGCTCCAGATGGCGCTCGTTGCCTCGACCATCGCCAACAACGGCACGCTGATGCGGCCCTCGCTGGTCGATTCGCTCACCTCGAGCAACGGCAGCATCACCCGCCTTGAGCCGCAGGCC
The DNA here is from genome assembly GCA_027346765.1 of Chloroflexota bacterium. Next base: position 11,673 of record DAIERN010000016.1, read on the forward strand.
TGGTCGACGGTGTGCTCGTTCGAGACGGCGCAGATCATCCGCAGCGCCATGCAGCAGGCGGTCGAGGGGGAGTTCGCGGTCGCCGCCGCGGCGAAGATCCCTGGCGTCCCGACCGCCGGCAAGAGCGGCACGGCGCAGGTCGGGCCCGGCGTCGCGCCGCACTCGTGGTTCATCGGCTTTGCCCCGGCCGATGCGCCGCGCATCGCCGTCGCGGTCATCGTCGAGAACGGCGGCCTGGGCTCACAGCGTGCGGTGCCCATCGGCGGCCGTCTCATGAGCGCTTACCTGGGCGTCCCAAGATAGGTTCGGGAACCGCTCGGGCAGGGTCGGGCGTACTATCTGCCGACGCCTTTCATGACCGGGCCCAGACGGCTGAGGGCAAGCTGCACACGGACCAGGCAGGAGGGGCCGCGCCAGTGACCATCGCCCAGTCGACCGACAAGGTCATCGACAACGTCGAGAAGGTAATCGTCGGCAAGCATGCCGAGGTGCGTCTCGCGCTCGTCGCGTTGCTATGCCAGGGGCATCTGTTGATCGAGGACGTGCCCGGCACGGGCAAGACATCGCTCGCCAAGGCGCTCGCCAAGAGCCTGGGCTGCACCTTCCGGCGCATTCAGTTCACGCCCGACCTGCTGCCATCGGACGTCACCGGCCTCTCGATCTTCAACCAGAAGACCCAGGAGTTCGAGTTCCGGCCGGGCCCGATCATGGCCCAGATCGTGCTCGCCGACGAGATCAACCGCGCCACGCCCAAGACGCAGTCGTCGCTCCTCGAGTGCATGGAGGAGCGCCAGGCGACGATCGATGGCGTGACCTACCAGATGCCCGACCCGTTCCTGGTCATCGCCACGCAGAACCCCATCGAATACGAAGGCACGTTCGCCTTGCCTGAGGCACAGCTCGACCGCTTCATGCTGCGCATCCAGCTGGGCTACCCCCAGCCCGCCGAGGAGGTGCGCATCCTCGATGAGCACAAGATGCACCAACCAATCGATGAGCTCGAGGAGGTCATCACCGGCAAGGAGCTGCAGGCGATGCAGGCAGGCGTGCGTGAGATTTACGTCGATCCGCAGGTGAGCGAGTACATCGTTCGCCTCGTGACCGCGACGCGCAACCACCCCGACATCTACCTGGGCGCTTCGCCGCGGGGCTCGCTGGCGCTGTACCTCGCCGGCCAGGCTTATGCCGCGCTGGCAGGCCGCGACTATGTCATTCCCGACGACATCAAGACTCTGGCCGTGCCCGCGCTTGCGCACCGCACGATCGTCAAGACCGCGGCTACGGTGCGCGACGTTGACTCGACGCTGATCGTCCGCGAGCTGCTCGACAGCGTACCCGTGGAGATGCGCGGGGCGCGCACCGATCGACCCGTGGCGGCCCGCCCGGCCTAGGCCGTCCAACACATGCTGCGGCGCATCGAGGTCCTGGTCGCGGCGATTGTGCTGCTGGTCGCCGCGCTGTCGACGGGCGCCCAATTCCTGTTCTTCCTGGTGTACCTGGCGATCATCGTCGTCGGCGGCGCGTACGTCGTGACGCGCTTTGGCCTGGCCGACCTGGAGGCGGGCTACGTGCTCGATCGGTTGCACGCCCAGGCGGGCGACATGCTCCGCGCCAACTACACGGTCCGCAACACGAGCCGCCTGCCCAAGCTGTGGCTCGAGATCCACAACCCGACGACTTTGCCGGTCGCCCTGCCCGGGCAGGCAATCACGATTGGGCCGCGCGGCGCAAGATCATGGTCGGTGCGCGTGCCGCTGACACGCCGCGGCCACTTCCAGGTGGACCCCATGGCCCTGCGCACCGGTGATCCGCTGGGCCTGTTCGAATCAAACGCGGCGGTCGGGGGCTATTCGACGGTCATCGTCTACCCGCGCGTGGAAGCGCTGCCGGGCTGGCGCATGCCGCCGGCGTTCATCGAGGGCAGCCACGCCGACAAGGTGCGCACGCCGCACACCACGCCGTCGGCCACGAGCATCCGCGAGTACGTCCCGGGTGACGCCTACAACCGCATCCACTGGAAGACGAGCGCGCGCAAGGGCGAGCTCGTGGTCAAGGAATTCGAGCTCGAGCAGACCGCCGACGTGTGGATCTTCCTCGACCTTCACGCGACGACCCACACCGGCGCTGGCGACGAGTCGACGCTCGAATACGGCGTGCGCGTCGCCGCGTCCATCGCGGCACGGGCGCTGGTCGAGAACCGCAAGGTGGCGCTGACCGCGTCGGGCGCCCACATCTCACCCATTCCGGCCGACCGCGGCCCGCGCCAATACCAGAAGATCATGCAGACGCTCGCCGCGGTGATCGCCGACGGTGAGCAACCGCTCGACGAGGTGCTCGTCGAGAACGTCGCCCGGCTGCGCCGGGGCATGACCGCAGTGGTCATCACCGCCTCGCTCGAGCCGCGCTGGGTGCGCTCGCTGACGGGCCTGCGCAACCGCAACGTCGAGACGGCGATCATCCTGCTGGACGCGCCCGCCTTCGCGGCCTATGGCATTCCCGAGGAGGAGCGCGAGGACGCCAGCGAGGATCTGCGTGCCCAACGCAGCGTGCGCCACGCCCTGGCCGAGCACGACCTGCGCTGGCTCAACGTCGAGCCCGGTGAGCCGCTTGGCACACAGCTCGTCACGCGCGGCCCGCGGCCCACGCTGGTGCTATCGAGATG
>DAIERN010000170.1 GCA_027346765.1 Chloroflexota bacterium
TTTTCTGGCTTGGCCGCCCCTGGATATCGCTCGGGATCGCGCTATTGGCAGTACTCGTTGCATGGGAAGCAACGCAGTTGGTCAAGGCGGCGGGTCTGCCCGCGAATAGGTGGCTCGCCATGATCCCGGCACTGCTCTTGATCGCTTGGTTTGAGCTCACCAACAGCACGCTGACGTTCTTCTACGGCTTCGCCGCCCAGGCAACGGGGTTCGTCCTTCTGGGTTGGGCGACGATTGCCGCACTCGATGGCTTTCGACAGCGTGATCCGCAGCGGGGCTTTCTCGCAATGGTCGGAACACTCTATGCAAGTCTCTACGTCGTCCTGCTTGCGTTTGTCGTTGGGGTTGCGACCTTCCACGTCGGCGACTCTTCGGGTCGCGGTAGGTTCTGGTTGCTGGTCCTCGTTTTGACGGTCTGGACGCTCGATTCGGCAGCCTATGTCGTGGGTCGCTTCTTCCCCCGCGGCTATTTCATGAATCACATCTCGCCCAAGAAGACTTGGAGCGGGGCGATCGGCGGCACGGTGGCCGCAATCGCGGTGTGCACGAGCCTCCTGGTGGTCTTTGGCGACGGATTGGATGCGATAGTCGGGCTACTGCTGGGCGTCGTGATCGCGGTCAGCGCGCAGGCCGGCGATCTGGCCGAGTCGATGCTCAAGCGGGCCGCGGGCGCGAAGGACTCGGGGTCGCTCATCCCGGGCCACGGTGGTTTCCTCGATCGCGTCGACTCATTCATGTTCGCGGCGCCGGCGATGTACCTGACGTTGCTTGCTCTGGTCTGGGCTCCTTGGAACGTCTCTTGAGCGACAGGGTGCGGGTCGCGGTGCTGGGGAGCACTGGCTCGATCGGCCGGCAGGCGCTTGACGTCCTCGCGGCGCTCCCAGAGAGATTCAGCGTGACCGCCCTCGCCGCCGGCCGCGACGAGACACAGTTCAACGATCAGGTAGCGCGCTTCAAGCCGCACCTTACCGCGCTGGCGAAGGACGGCCCCGCCGCGCTCGAGGCAATCGCCAGCAGCGACGACGTGGACCTGATGCTTGTCGGCACGACCGGCGTGGTGAGTCTCTCGCCCACGATAGCCGCGCTCAACGCGGGCAAGATTGTCGCCACCGCGAACAAGGAGACACTGGTCGCCGGTGGCCATCTGGTGATGCCACTCGCGCGGGCGCTCGCGGCCCGGCATGGCGCCACGGACCAGGCAACCGGCGCGCTCAACTGGCTCCGACCCATCGACAGCGAGCACTCGGCCATCTGGCAGTGCCTGGCCGGCGAGAAGAGATCAGGCGTCCGTCGCCTGATCCTCACCGCGTCGGGCGGTCCGTTCCGCGATTGGTCGGCCGATCGCCTCCAATCGGTGACTCCAGCGCAAGCTCTGGCTCACCCAACCTGGCGCATGGGCGGCAAGATCACGATCGACTCGGCGACGCTGATGAACAAGGCGCTCGAGGTCATCGAGGCGCGCTGGCTCTACGATTTCGGCGACGACCAGGTTGACGTCGTGGTCCACCCGCAGAGCATCGTTCACTCAATGGTCGAGTTCGCCGACGGATCGGTAAAGGCCCAGCTGGGACTGCCCGACATGCGCATTCCAATCCAGTACGCGCTGACCTACCCCGAGCATCTGCCTTCGCCGGCACCGCGCCTGGCCGGGTCGGACATACCCGCTCTGAGCTTCGAGCCGGTCGACACGGGCCGTTTCCCCGCACTGGACATTGGCCGCGCGGCCGGCAAGCAGGGCCCGCGCGCCAGTGCCGCGCTCATCGCCGCCGACGACGTCGCCGTCGACCGCTTCCTTGCGGGCACGCTACCGTTCACCGGGATTGCCGGGCTCTGTGCCGATGCCGTAAGCCGGTTTGGCGATGGCCCGGCGCCGGACCTACCCGAGCTGTTGGCGCTGGACACCGAAGTTCGCGCCTGGGCCGCAACTGCCACTTACGCTGGAGCGTCTAGACCCTGATGTTCGACTTCATAGGCCTGGGCAACGGCCTGATCAACGTTGTCGTGGTCCTTGCCATCCTCGTCGTGCTCGTTCTGATCCACGAGTTCGGCCATTTCATCGTCGCGCGTCGTGCCGGAGTAACGGTGCACGAGTTCGGTGTCGGCTTCCCGCCGCGCGCCAAGGTCCTGGGCACTGACTCGCAGGGCACCGAGTACACGCTCAATTGGCTGCCGATCGGCGGGTTCGTCCGGCTCGAGGGCGAAGAGGGGCAGTCGGCCGACCCACACGCCTTCATCAACCAGAACCTGCGCACCCGGCTGGTGATCCTCCTGGCCGGCGTGACGATGAACATCCTGCTTGCTTTCGTGATCTTTGCCGGCATCGCGCTCGTCGCCGATCCCGCGCAGGAAGTGCAGGTGACCTGCGTTCAGCCAGGCGGACCGGCGGCGCTGGCTGGCTTGGTTTCCGGCGTGCAGACCGGCACGGTCACCGGCAGCGATGGCACCGTATTCCCCGTTTGCGACCCGTCGGGCGATGCGATAACGGCCATAGATGGACGCCTCTTCATGGCGTTCTCGAGCACGGCGGCTGTGGACGCCCCGCTGGCCTACCTGAAATCCCGCGCCGGCCAGCAGGTCACCCTGACCATCCGCGATGCCAACGGCAGCGTGCGCGACGCCGTCGTCACCCTGCGCGACCCGGCCGCAGCCGCCAAGAACGGCGCACTCGGCATCACTGGCGCCCAACTGGGCTACGCGTACGTCCACAACGACCCGATCACCGCGGTAAGGCTGGGTGCCACCCGCACTGTGGATGCCGCCCTGCTCATCGTCCGCGGCATCGGTGACTTCATCACCAACCTGGGCAACCCGCCCATCTCCGGCCCGGTCGGCATCGTCAATACCGTCGGCGTCGTGCGTACCGAGCTTCCGCCTGTATTCCTGATCTGGCTGATCGGGCTCTTGTCGGCCAACCTCGCCGTGGTCAACGCATTGCCATTCCCGCCGCTCGATGGGGGCCGCGTTGCGGTCGCGATCATCCAGCGGTTGGCCGGCAACCGGGTGAGCGTGAACGCCGAACGGCTCGCTTACCTGACCGGCTTCGTGCTGCTGATGGCGCTGCTGGCGTACCTGACGCTGTTCGACACGGGCGTCTTCCAACGCCAGGTTTGATGCACATTCGCCGCCCAACGCCGACCGTTGACGTCGGCGGCGTCCTCGTCGGCTCGGGCCACCCGGTGGTCGTCCAGTCGATGACCAACACCGACACCGCCGACGCCGACGGGACGGCCCTCCAGGTTGCGGCGCTGGCCCACGCCGGCAGCGAGCTCGTGCGCATCACAG
>DAIERN010000171.1 GCA_027346765.1 Chloroflexota bacterium
TCGGTTCGCCGACGGAACAGCTCTCCGAAGAGAATGTGGTGTATCTCCGTCCGGAAACGTGCGGCGGCATTTATTTGGAATACAAAAACACGATGGATTCGCTCCATCCGAAGCTGCCGTTCGGGATCGCCCAGATAGGCAAGAGCTTTCGCAACGAGATCTCGCCGGGCAACTTCGTCTTCCGCATGCGCGAGTTCGAGCAGATGGAGATGCAGTACTTCGTGCGGCCCGAGGAGGGCGCCGCCGAGGCGTTCGAGATGTGGCTGCCCAAGCGCCGCGCCTGGTACGAGGCCTACGGCGTCACGCCCGAGCGGCTCCGCTTCCGCGAGCACGCCAAGGACGAGCTGGCCCACTACGCCAAGAAGGCGATCGACGTCGAGTACCGCTTCCCCTTTGGCTGGAAGGAGCTCGAGGGCGTCCACAACCGCGGCGACTGGGACCTGTCGCGTCATCAGAAGGAAAGCGGCCAGAACCTGGAGTACTTCGACCCGGTCAGCAACGAGAGCTTCATCCCGTGGATCGTCGAGACGGCCGGCGGCCCGGACCGCGCCGCATTCACCTTCCTGATCGACGCCTACCGCGAGGAGGAGGTGCGCGGCGAGACGCGCGTCTCCCTGGCGCTCCACCCACAACTGGCGCCGTACAAGGTGGCGGTGCTGCCGCTGCTCAAGAAGCGGCCCGAGATCGTGGAGCTGTGCCAGCGGCTCGTGGCCGACCTGCGGCGCGACGTGATGGCCGTCTACGACGACACGGCGTCGATCGGCAAGCTCTATCGCCGGCAGGACGAGATCGGCACGCCGTGGTGCGTAACGGTCGATGTCGAGTCGCTCGAGGACGGCGCGGTCACGGTGCGTGACCGCGACTCGATGACCCAGGAGCGCGTGCCCGTGGAAGGCGTGAAGCGGCTCATCCTCGACCGGCTGGCGGCCGCGCTGCCAGCATCACCGGCATGACCTATACCGACCTCGACGTCGCTCCGCCTGACACAGCCAGCAGGCTGCGCGCCGCGGCTCGCCGGGCACGTTCGCCACTCAGCCGGTTCGTCATGCTGCGCTGGGTGCCGCTCACCGCGGCGCTGCTGTCGCTCGTCCTTTCGGTCGTGGCCATCTACACCGCGACGCAGGAGCCATCGGTGACGATGCTGATGCCCGGCCAGGTGCGCATCGCCCAGGGCCATTCGACCGGCGGCGCGTACCTCTACCTGCAGCCGGCGTTCGTCAACACGGCGCAGAACAACCGGGTCGAGGTCATTCGCGACATGGCGCTCCACGTCAGCGGGCCAGCGGCGGCCGACTTCAGATGGTCGCAGCAGCTGCGATTGGTGACCGATGCGGCGACGGGCGAGCTGACCTACGAGTACGTGGCCGATGCTGTGCCGCTGGTCGTGAGTCCCAGCAACGCGGCCTCGCCGCTGGGCCTGTTCGAAGCGCCGCACGGCTGGTTCTTCGCCGCTGGCACGTACCAGTTCACGCTGAGCGCGGGTCGCGTGGTGGCCGGCTCAGCGCTGAGCGCGACCTTCAGCGTCACTCTGACCGCGGATAACGTCGCGTTCCTGGATCAGCCAGGACCCGACAAGTTCCTGGAGTTCCCGATCAGATAGCGGCTGGGGCCGCCTCTGGCAGGGCCACGGGTAGCTCGCCTCGCACGTACGCGTCGATGGCGGACGCGGCGCGCTTGCCATCGCCCATCGCCAGGATGACCGTCGCGGCGCCGCGGACGATGTCGCCGCCGGCAAAGACTCCGGGCAATGACGTCATGCCCGCGCCGTCGACTTCGATGTAGCCCCACTGGTTGACCTTGAGGCCGGCCGCGGATGTGGTCAGGATGGGATTGCTGCGCGTGCCGATGGCCACGACCACCATGTCGCAGTCGATGACGAACTCGCTGCCCGGGACAGGCACCGGTCGCCGGCGTCCGGACGCGTCAGGCTCGCCCAACTCCATGCGCACGCATTTCAGCCCTGTCACCCAGCCGTTCTCGCCGATGACCTCGACCGGCGCCACCTGCATCTGGAACTCGATGCCTTCCTGTTGGGCGTGATGGACCTCCTCGCGCCGCGCGGGGATCTCGTCCATGCCGCGCCGGTAGACGATGGTCGCCTTGGCCGCGCCCAGGCGCTGCGCCGTGCGCACCGCGTCCATCGCGACGTTGCCGCCGCCCACGACCGCGACCCGCTGGCCGTGCAGCACCGGCGTGTCCGCGTCAGGGCGGTACGCGCCCATCAGGTTGACGCGCGTCAGGTATTCGTTGGCGGAATAGACGCCCTTCAGATTCTCGCCCGGGATGTCCATGAACACCGGCAATCCGGCGCCCACGGCGATGAAGATCGCGTCGAAGGTGGCGCGCAGCTCATCGAGCGTGTACGTCTTGCCGATGATCGAGTTGGGCTCGATCTTGACGCCCATCTTCTCGAGCCGCGTGACCTCGTCGTGGACGATGTCCTTGGGTAGGCGGAACTCGGGGATGCCGTAGATCAGTACGCCACCCGCCGCGTGGAACGCCTCGAACACGGTCACGGTGTGGCCGCGCTTGGCGAGCTCGCCCGCGGCGGTCAAGCCGGCCGGTCCGGAGCCCACGATGGCGACGCTCTTGCCCGACGACGCGGGCATAGCCGGCGCGCTGTCGCGATGGTGATTGGCCCAATCGGCGACGAAGCGCTCCAGGTAGCCGATTGCCACCGCGTCGCCCTTCTTGCCGCGCAGGCAGACCGCCTCACACTGGGATTCCTGCGGGCAGACCCGGCCGGTCACGCAGGGTAGGGCGTTGTCATCGAGCAGTGAATCGGCCGCGGCACGCATGTCGCCGCGCGCCAGGAGGTCGATGAAGCGCGGGATGTTAACGCGCACCGGGCAGCCGGTGATGCACACCGGGTTCTTGCACTGCAGGCAGCGCTCGGCCTCGAGCATCGCCAGCTGCTCGGGTAGGCCCAGGTTGACCTCTTCGAAGTTGCGCGAACGAACCTGGGCGTCCTGCTCCGGCATCAGCTGGCGCAGGATGGTCATGCGCTCTTTGGGTGTGACCGGGGCGCGCTCCCCGATGGGGTGGACCAGTCGGTCCTCGATGGGCACGATCGGCTCACCCGGCACTGGAGTGGCCTGGTCGCTCATCGTGTGGGTGGCCGGCGGCCTCTGGATCCCCGCGTTCTCCCTGCTCATATGGGGCAAACTGCCGTTCTGACCGGCCAGGGGGACAACGATCCGACTCCAGCCGTCCCTGGCTGTAGCCGCGCGCCCGTCACACGACG
>DAIERN010000172.1 GCA_027346765.1 Chloroflexota bacterium
GATGAGAAACTCGATCCCTGGTTGCGCAAGCAGGAACTGCAGGCCTTGCCGCGGCTCTTCGCGCGCCTGGAAGTCGAGGGCGGCTGGGAGACGGCCATCGAAGCGGTGCTGCGCGAGCGCATCGAAGCGATCGAGGTCGGCCGGCTGGAGCCGATGACGGCGTTCGGAACGATGGCGCCGCCGGCGCGGGTGAGCTTCTACGCGCGCGCCGAGCGCGAACTGCCGCCGCCCGCCAAGGCGCCCGCCTCGAGTTCCAGCGCCATGAAGGACGGGCCCGAGAAAGGAGCATTGAGCGATTCGGCGGCTTTCGCCGAAAAGCCGAAGCGCGGGTAGTAGGAAGCCTCGCCCACCAGGCAGATGAGCGGCACGCCACGCTTGGTGGCGAGATTGATCTGTTCGCGCATCAGCCGCGCGCCCACGCCGCGGCCCTGGACATCGGCCCGGACCGCGAACGGGCCCAACATCCACACCTGGCGCTCCACGCCGTCGTCGCCCACGATCACGCCGCGCGACGCGAGCAGGTGGCCGATCACGGCACCGCTGCCGTCGAGCGCCACGAGGGAGGCACCATCGATCGCATCGGCGCTGCCGCGGATGCCCTCGACGATCAGCCCTTCGTCGGGCCGGTCGAAGACCGCGTCGTGCAGTGCGCGGATCGCGTCACGCTCGGCCCGACGTTCGGGTCGGACGGTGACCGACAGCGGTTCCATGACACGCAGGTTACCCGCTCGAGGCGCCATAGCACCAACACCCACGGGCGGCGCGCCCATCGCCGGTCAGCGCCAGACGTCGACGAGGACGCGGTTGTCCAGCTCCTGGGTGCTGCCGCGCATGCCTGCCCCGTAGCCGCGCTCGAACGCGGCGGAGTCGGCCTCGATGAGATGCGCCTTCTTGCCGCTCAGCAGGTCGCGCAGCGCGGCGTGGATGGAGTCCTGGCTGACGATGGGCCGGCGCGCAATAAGCCCACCCAGCGCGACGATGCTGACCAGCCGGTCGTCGCCGGCGTCGCGGGCGATCTGCGTGCACGGCAGCAGGAGCGACTCGATGTCAGTCCGCGCGGGGATGGCTTCGACGAGCGATGAGTTCACGACGATGAGGCCACCTCGGGCGATGACCGGTTCGAACTTGGCCAGCGACGGCGGATTGAGCACGATCGCCGAGTCAGCCGCGTCAACCATGGGCGAGCCGATGGGCCGGTCGGACACGATCACCGTGCAGTACGCCGTGCCGCCGCGCATCTCCGGGCCGTAGCTGGGCATCCACGACACCTCGCGGCCCTCGATCAGCGCCGCCTGGGCGAGCACGTGGCCGCAGAACAGGATGCCCTGGCCGCCAAAGCCCGCGACGATCGTGCCGTGCTGCATCACTTCGACTCCGGCCCGGCTTTGGCTCGATCCACCATGACGCCCAGCGGGTAAGTGCCGATGACGTCCTTCTCGACGTGCTCCATGGATTCCGGCGCGGTCATGCCCCAGCCGACGGGGCAGTTCGACAGGATCTCGACGATCGTGAAACCGGCCTTCGCTTCCTGGAGCTCGAATGCGCGCTTGAGCAGCGTCTTGGCGCGGCCCACCAGCTGGGGCGTGGCCACTGAGCCGCGGGCCGCGTACGCAGTGCCCGGCACGAGCGCCAGCATCTCGGTAATGGGCACTGGATAGCCGGCCAGCAGCGGGTCCCGGCCTGACGGTGAGGACGTGGTCTTCTGGCCGAGCAGCGTGGTCGGCGCCATCTGGCCGCCGGTCATGCCGTAGATGCCGTTGTTGACGAAGACCGCGGTGATGTTCTCGCCGCGCGCCGCGGCATGGACGATCTCTGCCGTGCCGATCGCCGCCAGGTCGCCGTCGCCCTGGTAGGTGAACACGAACTTGTCCGGCTGGACGCGGCGCACGCCGGTCGCGACGGCCGGTGCGCGGCCGTGCGGCGACTCGACGAAGTCGGTCTTGAAATACTCGTAGGCGAAGACCGAACAGCCGACTGAACCGACCCCGATGGTCCGGCCCGTCAGCTTCATCTCGTCGAACAGCTCAGCCACCAGCCGATGGACGATGCCGTGCCCGCAGCCCGGGCAGTAATGGGTCGACTTCTGCTGCAGGGCGTCCGGTCGGCTATAGATGACGCGCCGGTTGTCGGTCAGCTGGACGGTCATGGCGCCACCATCTTTCGGCACGCTTCCAGAACTTCGTTGGGCGATGGCAATACGCCGCCCTGGCGACCCAGGAAGTGCACCGGCAGCCGGCCCTCGATCGCGAGGCGCACGTCCTCGACCATCTGGCCTGACGAGAGCTCGACGGTCAGGATGGCGCGCTTGCCCTGCGTTGTGGCCACCAGCTCGGCCGAGGGGAAGGGCCACAGCGTGATCGGCCGGAAGATGCCGATGCGCAATCCCTTGGAGCGGCCGCGCTCCATGGCCGTGCGCGCGATCCGGGCGGCGGTGCCGTAGGCCACGATGACGATGTCCGCGTCCTCGATCCGCTCGGTCGCAAAGCGCACTTCGCGCTGCGCGATCTGCGCGAACTTCGCCTGGAGGTGAGTGTTGTGCTCCTGCAGCTCCTCGGGCCGCAGGTGGAGCGAGCGCACGACGCGCGGCTCGCGCTCGCCGTTCGTGGACGTGAGCGTCCAGTCGGTCGGGAGGCGCGCGGGATCGCGGTATGCCGGCGAGACCGGCTCCATCGCCTGGCCCAGTGTGCCGTCAGCAAGGACGATGACCGGCGTGCGATAACGCTCGGCCAGCTCGAACGCGTCAGCCATCAGCGCGACCGCTTCGGCGATCGACGCCGGCGCGAGGACCGGCACCTTGTAGTCGCCGTGGCCGTGGCCTTTGACCGCCTGAAAGTAGTCGCTCTGCGACGGGCCGATGCTGCCTAGCCCTGGGCCGCCGCGCATCACGTTGATCAAGACCATGGGCACTTCCGACCCCGCCATGTACGACATGCCCTCGGCCATGAGCGAGATGCCCGGGCTCGATGAGCTGACCAGCACGCGCGCGCCGGTCGCCGCGGCGCCCAAGGCCATGTTGATCGCGCCCAGCTCGCTCTCGGCCTGGATGAAGACACGGCCCTCTTCGGGCATGCGCCGCGCCATGAGCTCGAGGATCTCGGCCTGAGGCGTGATGGGGTAGCCGAAGTACGCGTCACAGCCGGCCTGGATGGCCGCCTCAGCCATGGCCTCGTTGCCCTTCATGAGGACGCGCTTCGGCGCAACCTCGGTCGTC
>DAIERN010000173.1 GCA_027346765.1 Chloroflexota bacterium
TACCGGGCGCAGAACGACATCGCCGCCCAGTGCAAGGTCATCACCCAGCTGGCCACCGCGTGCTGCGAGCTGGGCGAATACGGCGAGGCGCTCGACGGTTTCGCGCGCTTCCGCGCTCGCTTCGACGGCGTGGAAATCGTCCAGAACCAGCACCGTAGGCGCCTCGGTAATGACCCGCAATTCGGCGATAAGGGTTGCGACCACGACATGGTTGGGCGGACCGCTGGGACCAATTTGTCTCAACAGCTTCAGCGTTGCCGTGCCGAAGGTTGGGTCGACTTCGCGGCACGCGGCGATCAGGTAGTTGGTCCAGGTGATCGCGTCCGCATCGGTCGGGTCGAGGCGGTACCAGAGTGTGCGTTTGCCCGAGCGGGCCGCGAAGTCCGCGAGCAACGTGGTCTTGCCGTAGCCGGCCTCGGCGATGAGTAACGTGACGCGCGAGGCGGTCGACTCGTGCAGGCGATCGATCAGCCGCTGGCGCGTGAGCGTTGTGCTCCGCAGCGGCGGCGGCTGAATCTTGGACCGGATGACGGGCGCGAAGTCGGAGTCGGCTTCAAAACGGCGCGCGGGAGGCAGCTCGGGTGAGTCGGAAGTGTCGGCGGCATGCGCCTGTATGTCTGTCATCGGTGCCCCGACGACGGCAGAGCGGACCATGCGGGCATGATGCTGACCGGCTCTTATCGGTCAGTTACCGCGCTGAACGGCGACTGTTGATAACCGCACCGGACCGCACCAGGCGCTAGCCGCCCTGGTTGCCCTCGTACTCGAAGTGCAGCTTCAGTTCGACCCGGTACTCGACGATCTCGCCGTTCTCGACGCGCGCCGATGACTTGACCACTTCCACTTCGCGGATGTTGCGCACCGTGCGCGCGGCGGTGGCGACGGCCATGCGCGCAGCGTCGCTCCACGACTTGGGGCTCGTCCCGACCAGCTCGCGGATGATGACCACGCCCATCTCACTCCCTCAATGCGGAACGAGAGTCTACGCGGGCGCGCGTCGGAACCGAACCGGTCACTTGGCCGTCAGACCGCGCATGCCAAAGAATACTTTCGCGCTGCTCGCGCTCGCCCTAGTCGCGCTCACTTCCGCCTGCACCGGCGGACCCGGCGCTTCACCCACACCATCTGTCCCACCGACGCCCAGTCCTGCCCCGACACCCACGCCCAGCCCCACCTTTGGGCCGAACGACATCTCGCACCCAACCGGTGCGACGGACATCGTGCTGCGCCTGGAGCAGGGCGGCGGGTTCGTGCCGATCAACTTCTTGATCACCCAGGCGCCGGCCTTCACGCTGTACGGCGACGGGACGGTGATCTTCAAGCAGGTTGACACCCGGATGAGCGATCCCATGGGTGGCCAGGCCGAGCTGCCCTGGCTCGTGGGCCATCTCGACGAGTCGCAGGTCCAGGCGCTGCTCCAGTTCGCGCTGTCGACCGGGCACCTGGGCAATGCCAAGGAGAACTACGACAACGGCGGGATCGCCGACGCTCCTTCGACCTTCTTCACGATCAACGCCGGCGGCGTCGATAAGACCGTCAGCGTGTATGCACTCGGCTTGGAAGGTCAGCCTGGGCCGGATGTCGCCGACCGCCAGGGGTTCAGCCAGCTGGCGGCGGTCCTGAACAACTTCCAGGCGCAGTCCGGCGTAGATCTGGGCGAGGTCACGCCGTATGACGCGGCGCTGTACAAGGTCGTGCTGCTCGACAACGGCTTCGGCCAGCCCGCGGGCCAGGCCAAGGACTGGCCATGGGCCGACCTCGCGCCGAGCGACTGGCCGGCCGCCGGCGACGAGCCGGGTCGGATCAAGATGCTCGACCGCGAGCATGTCGCGAAGCTGCTCGACGTGCCCAACGGTGGCCACATCGGAGTGTGGGTCAAGGAGCCCGACGGCACCATCGTCCAGTTCGGCATCCGCCCGCTGCTACCGGACGAGATCGAGGCGTTCAACTCGGCCAGCTGACCGCCGGCCGGCGAGGCGAGCCTAGTTGTAGGACGAGTTGGAGCCGGAGGGCTGGTAGACGCCGGAGAAGCGCGCTTCGTCGGCGTATGAGACGAAGCGGGTCTGGCGCTTGCGGAAGTAGAGCTTGGTCTCGCCGGTCGGGCCGTTTCTGTGCTTGGCCAGCCGGAGGTTGATGATCTCGCCTTCCGGGTCCTCGTCCTCGCCGCCGCGCTCCTTCTCACGCCACAGGAACATGACGAGATCAGCGTCCTGTTCGATTGAGCCCGATTCACGCAGGTCGCTCAAACGCGGCTCCTTGCTCTCGCGCATCTCCGCCTGGCGCGAAAGCTGCGACAACGCCACCACGGGCACCTGTAGCTCGCGCGCCAGCGCCTTCAGACCGCGGGTGATCTCGCTCACTTCCTGGACGCGGTTGGAATCGCGCGACTGAACGGTGCTCTGCATCAGCTGCAGATAGTCGACGACGATCAGGTCGAGACCGCTCTCAGCCTGGAGGCGACGCGCCTTGGTGCGCAGCTCCATGGTGCTGATGTTGGGCGTGTCATCGATGAAGACGGGCGCTTCCGCCAGGGCGCTCATCGCCGGGGCGAGCCGGGTGAAGTCCATCTCTTCCAGAAAGCCCGTCCGCAGCCGCTGACTGTCAATGTTGGCGACGGAGCTCAGCAGGCGCAGCACCAGCTGCTCCTTGCTCATCTCGAGCGAGAACACGCCCACCGTCTTGCCCTCGCGGACGGCCGCATGCTCGGCAAAGTTGAGCGCGAGGCTGGTCTTGCCGATGCTGGGCCGCGCGGCGAGGACGATCAGGTCGCTCTTCTGGAGGCCGCTCGTCAGAGCGTCCAGGTCAGCGAAGCCGGTACGGATGCCGCTGATCTCGCCCTTGTGCTGGTGCAGGTAGTCGAGCCGGTCATAGGCGCTGTAGAGGAGCGACTTGAGCGCCTCGAAGCCGCTCTGCACGCGGCGCTCACTGACGCCGAACAGCTCCTGCTCGGCCTTGTCGATCGCCTCGCTAACGTCCGCCGAGTCGTCGTAACCGATGGCGGCGATCTTGCCCGCGGCGCCGATCAGGTTGCGCAGCACCGCCTTGCGCTCAACGATGCGGCCGTAGTGGATGGCGTTGACCGCGGTAGGCGTCAGATTGATGAGCGAGGTCAGGTAGGCGCTGCCGCCCACGCTCTCCAGTGCCTCCGCTCGCTCGAGCGCCTCCGACACGGTGACGATGTCCACCGGCTCACGCCGCTCGTACAG